>JBKHWY010000189.1:0-8295 GCA_046566285.1 Gammaproteobacteria bacterium
TGCAGTTGCCAAGGCATATTGCTCCCTGAGCGCACGATTGGGTCCGGTTGCGCAAGGGGCCGGGCGCGATGTTGTTAGAATGTTCCCATGAAGATTCGTGTGGCTACCTATAACATCCACAAGGGCGTGAGTTCGCTGCGCAGCCAGCCGCGCGTGATCGCGCTGAAGAAAGCGATCGCCGAGTTCAACGCCGACATCGTCTTCCTGCAGGAAGTGCAGGGCCGCCACGACCGCTACCAGGCCCGCTACGGCGAGCGGGTGCGCAGTCCGCACCACCAGTGGCCGGAACAGGCCCAGCACGAATTCTTCGCCGGCGACTCGCTGCACGCGGCCTACGGCATGAACGCGGTGTACGACCACGGCCACCACGGCAATGCGCTGGTGTCGTGCTACCCCATCGTCAACATGGCCAACCACGACGTCTCCGACCACGCGTACGAGCAGCGCGGCATCCTGCACTGCATCGTCGATTCCCCGGCCGGCCCGATCCACTGCTACGTGGTGCACCTGGGCCTGTTCGAGGGAGGGCGGGTGCGCCAGGCCCAGGCGCTGATCGATTGCGTCAACAACTCGGCGCCCAACGGCGAGCCGGTCATCATCGCGGGCGATTTCAACGACTGGCGCAACACCTTGTCGGACCGGTTGCGCAAGGCGCTTGGCGTGGTCGAAGTGTTCGACGAGCTGGGGCCGCGCTCCAAGCTGGGCCAACTGGCGCGCTCGTTCTCGGGGCGCGAGCGCGTGATCCCGGCGCGCACCTTCCCGGCCGCGCTGCCGTTCTTCCGTCTGGACCGCATCTACGTGCGCGGCTTCAAGGTCGAATGCGCCGAAGTGAAGGCAGGGCCGCTGTGGGCCACGCTGTCGGACCATGCACCGATCGTGGCCAACCTGAAGCTGGCGTGAGGCCATGCGCGCGTTGCAGTTCACCGCCAATAACGACATCACCCTGCTGGAAACCGGACTGGCCCTGTTCCCCGCCCTGATCGAGGCGATCGACGGCGCCCGCCACGACATCTTCTTCGAGACCTACATCTTTGAAAACGACGCGGTCGGCCAGCAGGTCGAGGCGGCCTTGAAGCGCGCCGGCGAGCGCGGCGTGCGGGTGCGCGTGGTAGTCGACTGGTGGGGCACCGGCCACCGCCTGGTGAGCCGGCTGCGCGCTTCGTTCGCCGAATCGTCGGTGCGCTTTCGCTCATTTAACCCATGGTTCCGGCGCGGGGTGGCGCGCACCCACCGCAAGCTGGCGGTGATCGACCGCGAAGTGGCTTTTGTAGGCGGCATCAACATCAACGATGACTGGTTCTGCGACTACGACATCAACAAGCGCCTGCCGGCGCCGCGCTGGGACTTCGCCGTCCAGGTGCGCGGCCCCCTGGTGGCCGGCATCCACCACGAGATGCAGGTGCAATGGGCGCGCCTTGGCCGCCTCGGCCTGGTCCAGCGCCTGCACCTGTTCCGCGAGCTGCGCCGCCAGGTGGCGCCGGAGGGCGGCAATGCGGTGCATGCGGCCTTTGTCGTGCGCGACAGCCTGCGCAACCGCCACACCATCCAGCGCGCTTACCTGCAAGCCATCGGCCATGCGCGCAAGTCGGTATTGATGGCCAACCCGTACTTCGCGCCGGGCCACAAGTTCCGCAAGGCCTTGGCGCTGGCGGCCCAGCGTGGCGTCGAGGTCAAGCTCCTGATCGGCGTGGGCGAAATCTGGCTGCAGGACATGGTGGCGCGCTCGTTCTACCCCAAGCTGCTGGCCAGCGGCGTCCAGGTCTACGAATACCGCAAGACCCAGCTGCACGCGAAGATCGCCGCGGTGGACGACGACTGGGCCACGGTCGGGTCGAGCAATTGCGACGGCCTGTCGCTGTTTCTGAACCAGGAAGCCAATATCGTGGTCAAAGACCATGCGTTCGCGCACACCGTGCGCGAGCACATCGAGCGCGGCATCGCCGATGGCACCCTGGTCTGCATGGACGACTTCCGCCACGTGGGGCGGGTGCGGCGCGCCGGCTACGAGGTGGCCTACTTCTTCTATAAACTGGCGATGCGGGTTTTCGCCATCGGCTATGCCTAGCACTGGACCCTGAGCACTGGACACACATGGACAACGTACGGATCGACAAATGGCTGTGGGCAGCCCGCTTCTTCAAAACCCGCTCGCAGGCCACCGATGCGGTCGATACCGGCCGGGTCAAGGTGGATGGCGAACGGGTCAAGCCGGCCCGCCCCGTCAAGGTGGACGACAAGCTGCTGATCGATAACGGCTCGGATCGTTGGGAAGTGGTGGTGCTGGGCCTGTCCGACACGCGCGGCGCGGCGCCCATCGCGCGCCTGCTGTACCGGGAAACCGAGCGCAGTGTCGAGATGCGCGAGAACGACAGCCAGGCCCGGCGCCTGTACCGTGAACCCGGCAGCACCATCCGTGGCCGGCCCACCAAGCGCGACCGCCGCCAGCTTTCCAAGGCGGGCGAATAGGCGGGGCTGTGCGCTTGCTATTCGTTAGTGGTCCCGGTCTACTTCAACTCCCAAAAGCAAATCAAAGTCCAGAAGCTAGGTGTGCTCACTGAATGCCTCCGTTGGGTTTGCAAGGATAGCGCTCGGCGAGGATGGCGATGACCAACGGTGCGGCACTGCCCTTCAACTGTTCCGGTTTCATGGCGGTCAGCGCCTCGGCCACGTCGTAGTTGAGTTCGAGCGGCACGGTTTTACCCGGACACCAGCGTTGCCCTGTGGTGGCGCTCATCACGCCTTCGATATAGCCCATGGCCCATTGGCGCTTCATCGAATTGGCCCCTTTTGCCGGGTCGGCCAGCATGTCACGAGCGAGATTTGCGCCGCTGATGTCCGGTGCGGCATGGGCCTGCAAGGCCAGCAGCATGAGTGCGAGCGGGGCCCATCTGGAGGATTTCATCCGGCAGCTCCTATCTTGCGATCAAAACATTATGAACCAGCAATTCACGCTTGGAGTGGGCTTCGGGCGGAGAGCGCGCCAAGCCGGCCCGGTCCTTCACGCTGATTAAGGCACGCGAACAAGCTGTCGTGTTCCCACCACGCCGCGCGCGGACGTGGGATGCCGCACAGAGCGCATTGTAACCAGTGGTTACGCTGACCCTTCGATGTTTCGACGCGGGGCGCTGCCTCGCCAACCCACGGAAAGGTCAAGCGTATGGATTCGGATTCCCCCAACTCGTCCCGCCGCGCCCTGGTCGGCGGCATGGCTACCGGGCTGCTCGCCTCGGTGATTGCGCCCGCATCGGCACCGGCCTCGGCGCAGAGTGCCTCGCCTGTCTCGGACGCCGGCCTGCCGGTTGGCCACCCGGGCGGACGCCCGCCCAACCCGGTCGATGCCTATCCCAAGCCGCCGTTCCCCAAGCAGCAGCAGCCCTGGCCGGGCCTGGCCAGCCGCATGGTGCCGCGTCCGGACCATGGCGAAACCAGCTACCGGGGCTCGGGCCGGCTGCGCGGGCGCAAGGCCTTGATCACCGGCGGCGACTCCGGCATCGGCCGCGCGGCGGCCATCGCTTATGCGCGCGAGGGCGCGGACGTGGCGATCAACTACCTGCCGGCGGAGGAGGAAGATGCGCGCGAAGTCGTCAAGCTGATTCGCGCGGAAGGGCGCAAGGCGGTGGCGCTGCCGGGCGATATCCGCAATGAGATCTTCTGCGCCAAGCTGGTCGAGGAAGCCTACCGCCAGCTGGACGGCCTGGACATCCTCGTCAACAATGCCGCGCGCCAGATTTCCAACGAGTCGATCCTCGACATCTCGACGGCCGAATTCGACGACACCTTCAAGACCAATGTGTACGCGATGTTCTGGATCACCCGCGCGGCCGTGCCGCTGATGGAGCCCGGTTCCTGCATCATCAACACCAGTTCCGTGCAGGCTTACGACCCCAGCGAAAACCCGCTCGACTACGCGGCCACCAAGGGCGCCATCATGATTTTCACGAAGGCGCTGGCCAAGCAGCTAGCCAAATCCGGCATCCGCGTCAACGCGGTGGCGCCGGGGCCGTTCTGGACGCCTCTGCAGGTGACGGGCGGCCAGCCGCCCGAGAAGGTGCCGGAATTCGGCGCCGACACGCCGCTGGGCCGGCCGGGCCAGCCGGTGGAACTGGCCGGGGTGTACGTGCTGCTGGCCTCGGCCGAGTCGAGCTACGCCACCGGGCAGGTGTACGGCGCCTCGGGCGGCCGGGGCAACCCATAAGTCGGAAACGGAACAGGCACGCAAGCAAGGCGTTGCGTGCCTGAATCACTTAGACCGGCGACTCTAGATTCCCGTTTGACATTTGTCGCCCGCTGGATAATAGTACGAGCGTTCGGATTTTTTCGGCGCTGTTTTTCATTCAAGCGGGCACATCATCAATACCTCAGGCAAATTCATGCGCAAGGGCGAGCAGACCCGGGCTGCCATCCTTGACGTCGCGCTCGAGCTGTCCAGCCGTGACGGGCTGGAAGGGCTGACGATCGGCCTCCTGGCCGACCGGATGAACATGAGCAAATCCGGTGTATTTGCCCACTTCGGCTCGCGCGAAGACTTGCAGCTGGAAGTCGTCAAGCTGTACCACGAGCGCTTCGAGCAGGAAGTGTTTTATCCCAGCGTGAAGGAAACCCGCGGCCTGCCGCGCCTGAAGGCCATGTACGCCCGCTGGATCAAGAAAGTCAGCGTGGAGATCGCCTCGGGCTGCATCTACATCAGTGGCGCGGTCGAGTATGACGACCGTCCCGGACCGATCCGCGAACAGCTGGTGGCCATGGTGCGGGCCTGGCAGGGCGCGCTGCTGCGCTGCGTGCAGCAGGCCATCGACTGCGGGGATCTCAAGTCCGACACCGACGCCCAGCAGATGGTGTTCGAGATGTATGGCCTGATCCTGGCCCTGCACCACGACGCGCGCTTCCTGCGCATGCCCGGCAGCGTCGATCGCGCGCGCGCCGGCTTCGAGCGCCTCGTCATGCATCACCAGAATCCAATGAAGCACAGCGTCTGAGCAGTACCTGAACACCTTACGTAGCCAAATACGCAGCCAAACCTTATTTCAAAGTTGTAGGAGAAAACCATGGGTCAGTACGTCGCACCAATCCGGGACATGCAGTTCGTGCTGCACGAATTCCTCAACGTGCAGGAAGAGCTCAAGCAGCTGCCCAAGTACGAGGAAATCGACGCCGACATCATCAACCAGGTCCTGGAAGAAGGCGCCAAGTTCACCCAGGACGTGCTGTTCCCGCTGAACCACAGCGGCGACCGCGAAGGCTGCCGCTTCGACGCGGCCAGCAAGGCGGTCACCACTCCGAAAGGCTTCAAGGAGGCCTACCAGCAGTATGTCGAAGGCGGCTGGGCCGCGCTGGCGTGCGATCCGGAATACGGCGGCCAGGGCTTGCCGGTGGTGCTGAACAACTCCTTCTACGAGATGCTGAACTCGTCGAACCAGGCCTGGACCATGTATCCCGGCCTGTCGCACGGCGCCTACGAGTGCCTGCTGGAGCACGGCACCGAGGAACAGAAGAAAACCTACCTGCCCAAATTGGTCTCGGGCGAATGGACCGGCACCATGTGCCTGACCGAAGCGCACTGTGGCACCGACCTGGGCCTGCTGCGCACCAAGGCGCTGCCGCAGGCGGACGGCTCGTGGTCGATCACCGGCTCGAAGATCTTCATCTCGGCCGGCGAGCATGACATGAGCGAGAACATCATCCATCTGGTGCTGGCGCGTGTGCCGGACGCACCGGAAGGCTCGAAAGGCATTTCGCTGTTTCTGGTGCCGAAGTTCCTGCCCAATGCGGACGGCTCGGTGGGCGAGCGCAATGGCATCGCCTGCGGCGCCATCGAAGAGAAGATGGGCATCCACGGCAATGCCACCTGCCAGATGAACCTGGACGGCGCAAAGGGCTGGATCATCGGCCAGCCCAACAAGGGCCTGAACGCCATGTTCGTGTTCATGAACGCGGCGCGCCTGGGCGTGGGCATGCAGTCGCTCGGCCTGACCGAAGTGGCGTACCAGAACGCGCTGGCGTATGCCAAGGACCGCATCCAGATGCGCAGCCTGTCCGGCCCCAAGGCGCCGGAGAAGGCCGCCGATCCGATCATCGTGCATCCGGACGTGCGCCGCATGCTGCTGACCGCGAAAGCCTTCGCCGAAGGCGCACGGGCGTTTTCGTCCTACGTGGCGCTGCAGATCGACCGCGAACTGAACCACCCGGATGAAGACGTGCGCAAGGAAGCGGCCGACGAAGTGGCCCTGCTGACCCCTGTCATCAAGGCCTTCCTGACCGATAACGGCTGGATCGCCACCTCCGAAGCGCTGCAGGTGTTCGGCGGCCACGGCTACATCTCCGAGTGGGGCATGGAGCAGTACGTGCGCGACGCGCGCATCAACATGATCTACGAAGGCACCAACACCATCCAGTCGCTCGACCTCCTGGGCCGCAAGATCCTGATGGACAACGGCACCAAGCTGAAGAAATTCGGCGAGAAGATCAAGGCGTTCGTGGAAGACAACGGCCTGGACGAGTCGCTGTCCGAGTTCGTCACCCCGCTGGGTGAACTGGGCGAGAAGGTCACCAAGCTGACCATGGAAATCGGCATGAAGGGCTTCCAGAATCCGGACGAAGTGGGCGCCGCCGCCGTGCCTTACCTGCGCGTGATGGGCCACCTGGTGTTCTCCTACTTCTTCGCGCAGATGGCCAAGGTCGCGCTGGCGAAGCAGGATTCGGGCGACGGCTTCTACAAGGCCAAGCTGGCCACCGCGCGCTTCTATTTCGCGCGCCTGTACCCTGAAACCGCGATGCTGATCCGCCAGGCCCGTTCGGGTTCCGCCAACCTGATGGCGCTCGACGCCGACCTGTTCTAACTAACATTCACCGCGAAAGCGTAGACCCGTCGTCCTGGCGCAGGCCGGGACCCATAGCGCACCAGAGCAGCCGCGCCATGGGTTCTGGCGGGGCCGCCGAGGCCTGCGCCAGAACGACGGCAACGATAAGGAAATGCCATGACCAATTTCATCGTCAAGAAAGTCGCCGTGCTGGGCGCCGGCGTAATGGGCGCGCAGATCGCCGCTCACTGCGTCAACGCGCGCGTGCCCGTGGTGCTGTTCGACCTGCCGGCAAAGGACGGCCCGAAGAACGGCATCGTCCAGCGCGCCATCGAGAACCTGAAGAAGCTGTCGCCCGCCCCGCTGGGCAACAAGGACGACGCCGCCCTGATCCAGGTCGCCAATTACGACGACAACCTGGCCGTGCTGGCCGAGTGCGACCTGATCATCGAAGCCATCGCCGAGCGCATGGACTGGAAGCATGACCTGTACAAGAAGGTCGCGCCGCACATCGGCCCGAACGCCATCTTCGCCTCCAACACCTCCGGCCTGTCGATCACGACGCTGTCCGAAGGCTTCGAGCCCGAGCTGAAGGCGCGCTTTTGCGGCGTGCACTTCTTCAATCCGCCGCGCTACATGCACCTGGTCGAGATCATCCCGACCGCCGCCACCCGACCCGACATCGTCGACCAGCTGGAAGGCTTCCTGACCACCACCCTGGGCAAGGGCGTGGTGCGCGCCAAGGACACGCCGAACTTCATCGCCAACCGCGTCGGCATCTTCGGCATGCTGGCCACGATGATCGAAGCGGACAAGTACGGCCTGTCGGTGGACGTGGTGGACGACCTGACCGGCGCCAAGCTGGGCCGCGCCAAGTCCGGCACCTTCCGCACCGCCGACGTGGTGGGCCTGGACACCATGGGCCACGTGATCAAGACCATGCAGGACAACCTGGCCGACGATCCCTTCTTCGCCGTCTACAAGACGCCGGAAGTGCTGGCCAAGCTGATCGCCGCCGGCGCGCTGGGGCAGAAATCCGGCGCCGGCTTCTACAAGAAGGTCGGCAAGGACATCCTGCGCCTCGACCCGGCCACCGCCGACTACGTGCCGGGCGGCGGCAAGGCGGCCGATATCGTCGGCCGCATCCTGAAGGAGAAGGACCCGGTCAAGAAGTTCAAGGCCATGCGCGAATCGAGCAATCCGCAGGCGCAGTTCCTGTGGGCGATCTTCCGCGACGCCTTCCACTACATCGCCGTGCACCTGAAGGACATCGCCGACAACGCGCGCGACATCGACTTCGCCATGCGCTGGGGCTTCGGCTGGAGCGTGGGTCCGTTCGAGACCTGGCAGTCGGCCGGCTGGACCCAGATCGCCAACTGGGTCAAGGAAGACATCGACGCCGGCAAGGCCCTGTGCAACGCGCCGCTGCCCGACTGGGTGTTCGCCGCACCGGTTGCGGAAAAAGGCGTGCACACGCCGGAAGGCTCGTACTCGGCCG
>JBKHWY010000190.1:0-8279 GCA_046566285.1 Gammaproteobacteria bacterium
CATCGACAATGGAAGTACGTCGCCCCACCAATGGAATAACAGCCCAAGGGTTGCGTCCGGTGAACACCTTCTGAAGACTGTCCCCAGGCTTCACCGACAAAGCGACCCGCGCAGCTTTCCGGACCGCAGGTTCTCCGCCAGCCAATGAGGCTAGGGCGAGAGCAAGTGACGATTTGCCGCCACCGTAAGGGCCAGTCCAGGTGAATGCGCGTTGTTGGGTCGTGGCCAGATGTTTCGCCATCGTCTCCAACGCTGCTTGCGCCGAAGGCTGCAAGATATACCCTTGCATTGCGTCCGCACGCCCGAGATCCGCATCGAGTCGAACAGACCTCAAGAACTGTCGGTTTACGGATACGTGGTCTGACAACTTAGCGCTCATACGCCCCTCGGAAAATCTCATTCATCTTTGCTGCTATTGGCTCTGCGCCTACTCTTGAAACCTGCCTGATACCGGAAGAGTCCGTCCATTCCAAGTAGCCTCTGGTCACATCGGAGATCCTGGAAAGCCGATCACCTACCGAATCCTCATCCAACTTGAAAACTCGACCGGGCGAGCCATAGTCGTGTGCGATGGCATTGAAGGACAAGGTGCTTTGGGTGGACTTTGCATTCGCTTCCCAACGGCGCCAAAAGTCTAATAGCGCATAAATGAAGATCTCGTCGGGTAGCGAGTATTGGGGGCCGCGATGAAATCGATAGGTGTCTTTTGCGCTTACTGACACCAGCCCCAAATCGGAAAGGAGCGGCTCGGCGCTGTCTTCCGTAGCACTTTTCTGTCCAACGGACGAGTAGCTCCGCAAGCAAACCTCAACATCACGGCTCAAGGTCGTATTTGAGCGGACGGCCTTGCTATCAGCAGCATATTCGTTAAGGAGCGCAATAACGTCAGCGGAACGAAACGTCTGGCTCTGAACAAAATTGAAAACGACATACCAAGTTGCGGAACGCATCGCGCGCCCCGCCAACAGCCAATGTACAAGCCAAATGGTTGCATCCTGCTCCAGATATGGATCGCAGCCCTCATCGCCAAAAAGCAGCTCACCGATCTCGCCAACCGTAAACCCATCCTTCCCCGATTTGCGGATGACATCACAAGCAAGTGCCCAATGACGGATAGCAGAAACCATGTTCTTGCCGACTCCAAACCGTTCAATTGCATCATCGCCTGAGAAAACTTCCTTCGGCGACTGCGCGCCAAAAATCGCGACCTGCGCATAAGCCTTCCTCAGCCATAGTTGGCGTAGTGGAAATGTTTCATGGCCCGAAAAAACAGGCTCTATATCGGCAGGGAAACGAATCAAGGTCATGGACTGGAGGATTTCGCCAGTTGGCTAAGTTAGGAACTGGTGAAGTCTACCAGCTCCGCGAGCGCCGGGCCATAGCTCCTGGCAATTTTCCAACTACTGTTGTTTTATACAGTAGTGTAGCCTCGGTTAGCTTGTTGTGTCGCACCCAATCTACGAAGCGCTGCAGCTATCAGCAGCACTTAATTTCTTTTCAATCACATATCCCCCCCCTGAGTCAGGGCAAGCTTGCTTGTATTTACGTTTGTAAACAATCTCACGGGAGGAAAGATGCAGTTCATGACAGAGGAAAGCGCGGCGACCGAAACAGCACCGACAGCGTGTCCGGTGTGCGGTTCGCATAGCGTTCAGCGGAGAAACGTCGGCAGAAAAGTCGGCGGCAGCATAGGCGCCGAAATCGGTACTTCCGTCGGTTTGGCGAACGCCCTGGGCGGGGCAGAGGTTGGCGCCACGCTTGGCATACTTGCTGGTCCGGCTGGCGCAGCCATGGGCGGCGTTCATGGCGCGCTTTTCGGAGCAATGCTCGGCGCGGCCACAGGGTGCGCTAGCGGCGCTGGAATCGGCAGCGCCATGGATCAACACATTCTCTCGAATTGCGAATGCCTCGCATGCGGCAAGCACTTCGACGAGTCTCTTGAATAAGGGGGAACCTATGTCGCATTACGTCGAACGGATGGCATATGTTGACGCGGTACCTTGGCACGGACTCGGCGCTCAGCTAAGCAACCACCAGCCTCTGCATGTCTGGGCTCAGGAGGCGGGGCTTGCCTGGGAAATCTTAGGAACACCTGTACGCTTTACCTCTTCGGACCAACCTCCACGGGATTTGCACTCATCCCGCGAAAATAAGGTGCTCTTTCGATCCGACAGTCGAGCTGCATTGTCGGTAGTTGGGCATCGATCTAAGGTTGTTCAGCCAGCTGAAGTTCTTGAGTTCTACCGTGACCTCACCGAGATTTCGGGGTTTGAACTTGAGACAGCTGGCGCTCTACGTGGCGGTCGAAAGATTTGGGCATTAGCTCGAACCGGTCAATCCGCTTGCCTGAGGGGTGGAGATATATCCAACGGGCACGTCTTGTTGGCCACCGCTTGCGACGGCACATTGGCTACTACTGCGCAGTTCACGTCGATGCGTGTCGTCTGCAACAACACCCTCACCGTCGCGCTTTCTGGTCGTGAGGGACGGGTCAAAGTCCCGCACCGTACAGAGTTCGATCCGGACCACGTCAAGCGTCAGCTCGGAATTTCAATTTCATCCTGGGATAGTTTCATGTACCAGATGAAAAAGCTGAGCGAACGAAGGGCTCAGTCAAACGAGGCTTCGAACTTCTTCCGCCGCGTATTCACGGACGATAGCTATCTGTGAGCGGGGTAGCTTGGCGCGGCATAGTGAGAATCCTTTAGGTACACAAATTCGGCAGACAGTTTACGTGTGTGTCAAACTGTGTACCTAAAGCACCCGAAAGTCCATGGAAAAAGTTGGAACCCCTCGGACATCGATCTTGGTGATTTCATAGGGAGATTTCTGGAATCCAGAAGCTTTCAGAAGCACTCCGAAACGAAACTATTTTCCGATGCAGAAGCGGCTGAAGATCACCCCCAGCAGATCATCCGGCGTGAATTCCCCCGTAATGCTGGACAGCTGCGCCTGCGCCAGCCGCAGTTCTTCGGCGAAGAGATCAAGCGACTGGTCGTTTTGCGCCGCGTGCGCGGCCGCCATGTCCAGGTGCGTGCGCGCGGATCGCAAGGCCACCAGGTGGCGTTCACGCGCCATGAACAGCGATTCGCCGGTCTGCTGCCAGCCGGCGATGCGCAGCAGTTCGGCGCGCAGCAGGTCGATGCCCGCGTGCTCGTGGGCGGACAGGTAGATGTGGGTGGCGTCCGCGGCGGGGGCCACCGACGGCTGGTGCCCGGACAGGTCGATCTTGTTCCAGATGCGCAGCACCGGCACGCCCGGCGGGAAGGCGGCCATGATGGTTTCGTCGGCAGCCGTCGGGCCCTGGTCGGCATCCAACAGGTGCAGGATGACGTCGGCCTTGCCCACTTCTCCCCAGGTGCGCTCGATGCCGATGCGCTCGACCACGTCGATGCCCTCGTCAATGGCGCGGATGCCGGCCGTGTCCACGATATGGAGCGGGATGCCTTCGATCTGGATGGTCTCGGTGACCTTGTCGCGCGTGGTGCCGGCGATCGGGGTGACGATGGCCACGTCCGAGCCGGCCAGGGCGTTGAGCAGGGACGACTTGCCCACGTTCGGCTGGCCCACCAGCACCACGCTCAAGCCTTCGCGCAGCAGCGCGCCTTGCGCCGCCTTGGCAAACACGTCTTCCAGCGACGCGATGATGACGGCCAGCTGGCCGCGCGCGTCGGACTTTTCCAGGAAGTCGATTTCCTCTTCCGGGAAGTCGAGCGTGGCTTCCACCAGCATGCGCAGGTTGATGGTCTGCTCCACCAGCCGGTTGACGGTCTGCGAGAACACCCCGGAGAGCGATTGCGAGGCCGACTTCGCCGCCGCTTCGGTGGAGGCGTCGATCAGGTCGGCCACCGCTTCGGCCTGCGCGAGATCCAGCTTGTCGTTCAGGTAGGCGCGCCGGGTGAATTCGCCCGGTTCGGCCAGGCGCAAGCCGATCTCCGCCCCCGCTTCCAGCACGCGCGCCAGCAGCATCTGCAGCACCACCGGTCCACCATGGCCCTGCAGTTCCAGCACGTCTTCGCCCGTATAGGAATGCGGACCCTTGAACCAGATGGCAATGCCCTGGTCGATCACGCCGCCGTCCTGCTGGGTGAAGGGAACATAGGTGGCGTGGCGCGGCTGCAGCTCCAATTGGGGGAACAGGGCGCGGCGCAGTTCGGCGAGCGACTTGCCGGAGGCGCGCACCACGCCGATGCCGCCGCGTCCGGGGGCGGTGGCAATGGCGGCGATGGGGGAGGAATCGAGTTTCATCTGCACATTCTAGAGGAGCATAAAAAAACGCATAAAACAACGGCATAAAAAAACCCGTGCGACGAACACGGGTTTTTGGGGAAGCGCGGCGTGCTTACTTGCTTGGCGCCACGCCCAGCTTCTTGTTGATGACCCACTGCTGGGCGATCGACAGGATGTTGTTGACCACCCAGTACAGCACCAGGCCGGACGGGAAGAATAGGAACATCACCGAGAACGCCAGCGGCATGAACAGCATCATCTTGGCCTGCACCGGATCGGCCGGGGCCGGGTTCAGCTTGGTGGTGACGAACATCGAGATCGCGTACAGGATCGGCAGGATGAAAAACGGGTCCGGCGCGGTCAGGTCGTGAATCCAGCCCACCCAGGGCGCGCCGCGCATCTCGGCCGAGGCCGACAGCACCCAGTACAGGGCGATGAAGACCGGCATCTGCACCAGGATCGGCAGGCAGCCGCCCAGCGGATTGATCTTCTCGGTCTTGTACAGTTCCATGGTGGCCTGGTTCATCTTGACCGGGTCATCCTTGTAGCGCTCGCGGATGGCTTGCATCTTCGGCGTAATCACCTTGATCTTGGCCATGCTCTTGAAACCGGCGGCCGACAGCGGGAAGAACAGCAGCTTGATCAGGATGGTGAAGGCGATGATGGTCCAGCCCCAGTTGCCGATCAGGCTGTGCAGCTGGTCCATCACCCAGAAAATCGGCTTGGCGATGATGGTCAGGTTGCCGTAGTCCTTCACGCGGTCCAGCTCGGGCGCGATGGTGGCCAGTTTCTTCTCGTCCTGCGGACCGGAATACAGGCGCACGTCGAGACTCTTGGTGGCGCCCGGCGCGACCGTGCCCAGCGGCAGGATATTGCCGATGGCGTAAAGGTTGGTGTCGACCTTCTTGGTGAAGATCTCGCGCGGCGCGCCCTGCGGCGGCAGGAAGGCCGAGACGAAATAGTGCTGCGAGATCGCGATCCAGCCATCGTTGGACTTGGTGGCGTGATCCTCGTGGCCGTGCTTCTCGATGTTCTCGAACTTCAGCTTCTGGTAGTGGTCCGTCGAGGTGTACAGGGTCGGGCCGGTGTAGCTGGAGTTGAAGTAGGAGTCCCCCTCCGGCTTGTTGCCGTGGTGCTGCAGCTGCAGGTACAGCGACGGGGTGACCGGCGCCTGGCCCAGGTTGGTGACGTCGTGGCGCAGGTCGATCACGTAGTCGTTGCGCTTGAACGTGAAGGTCTTGGTCAGCTTGACGCCGTTCTCGACGGCTTCGAGCACCAGCTGCACGGCATTGGCGCCATCGAGCGCACGGGGACCGGGCTTGGCGGTGAACACGGTGGTGTGGTTCGGCAGCGCGGCGCCGCCGGCGGCGTTGATGAGGCCGGTCTGGGCGACATACACGCCCTTCGGATTCACGTCGAACAGCACCTGGTTCCTGTCAGGGTGCACGCCATCCTTGAACTTGAGCAGTTCCAGGCGCTTGATGACGCCGCCGGCAGTGTCGATCTGGACGTTCATCACGTCGGTCGTGATGTTCACGATTTCGGACCTGGCCGGCGCCGGCGCGGCGGCAGGGGCGCCCGGCAGGGCGGCGCCGGGTGCGGTGGCGGTCGGCAGGTCCGAACCCGGGGCCTTGGCGGCGCTGGCCGGTGCGGTGGCAGCCGGTGGACGGGTCGAGAACAAGGACTGCTTGCCGTTCGATACCATCCATTCGTTCCAGAGGAGCACCAGCGAGACGGAAAACACGATCCACAGGATAGTACGTTTATTGATTTCCATTGAGGTTATGTTCAGGAGTGGTTACAGCCGCATGCGGCTGGAGAATCGGGCTGCCGGGCGCCACGCGCGGGCGGCACCAGGTCCACGCCGCCGGCGTTGAACGGGTGGCAGCGGCACACGCGGCGCGCGGCCAGAGCGCTGCCGCGCGCGGCGCCGTGCACGCGCAGCGCTTCGATGGCGTAATTCGAACAGGTGGGATAGAAGCGGCAGCGCTGGCCCAGCATGGGCGAGACCAGGATCTGGTAAGCGCGCACGACACCCCGCAACAGGCCCACCAGCAGGCGGTTCATGATGTCGCGTCCGGCCTGGGGCCGCCCTGGGGCGGATGCGCCCTAGCCCGGGTTTGCGACGCGAACAGGCGCGTCAGCTCGGCGCGCAGCTGCGCTTTGAGCGCGCTGGACGTGGCCGGGCCATCCTTGCTGTTGACGGGCCGCGCCAGGCGCACGATGCAATCCTGCGCGGGCAGCTGCGTCACGCGGAACAGCTCGCGCGTGACCCGTTTGATGGTGTTGCGCGTGACGGCGCGCGGCGCGAAGCGCTTGGCCACCACGACGCCCAGCCGCGCATGCGGCAAGGTATTGGAGCGGGTGTACAGCACGAAGTGCGCGGATTTTTGTGCGGGCCGCAAACGAAAAACGGATGAAAACTCATCCGTTTTAACGATACGCCGAACGCGCGCGAAGTCGTGTGAACCTTCGCTAGCCATTGCCAACCGCGATCGCGCAGGTGGTGCCAGGTCTGGACAACTTATACAGCCAGACGCTTGCGGCCCTTGGCGCGGCGTGCGTTGAGCACATCGCGGCCGCCACGGGTAGCCATACGTGCGCGGAAGCCGTGCGTGCGCTTGCGGCGGACGACGGAAGGTTGGTAAGTACGTTTCATGGTGGTCTCGCTTATTGCAAAATAAAATGCTGAATCGGGTCAGGCCCGTCAGGGTTCGGCGCCAATGACATTTCGCAGAGGGTAAGCCAGCGTCACGCCACAGCAGCATTACGTGTGTTCAAACGTGTTCAAACGGTTTTCTACCCGCTGTCCAACAAAGCGCCAAATGACGTTTTATTGCGATTTGTCGGACAACGCGGGCGGGGAACCCTGAATTAAACAGCATTTCGTCACCGACTGTCAAGGATGAGGTTTGCCGCCGGGCCCTGCCGATCCCGCAAAAAGCCGCGCCGCCTGTGGATAACTTTGGCGGTCCGGAGTAGAATAGCGGGTTCGATGGGGCGCATTTCTTGTGCTTGGGCACAACAGCCTGTGCACAACAGTGGTAACGCAAGGTTGCGTGAATGCCTCCCCCGCCACAGCTTTCTACCAGACGATTCATGGATAATTTTTGGCCGACTTGTTCCGCGCAGCTGGAACTGGAATTGACGCCGCAACAGTTCAGCGCGTGGATCAAACCGCTGACCGTACTCGACTACGAGGATGGCAAGTTGCGCATCGCCGCCCCCAACCGCTTCAAGCTCGACTGGGTGAAGACCCAGTTCGCCAACCGCATCACCGCCCTCGCCTGCCAGTATTTCGAAGGCCCGGTGGAAGTGCAATTCGTGCTCGATCCGAAGAATGCCGCGCCACGCAAGCCCGCCGCCGTGCATGCGCCGGTGCCGGACGAAGCGCCCGGCAATGCGCCCGCGCGCGCCGACAGCGATCCGGTCGGCCCGCAGGACAATATCGGCAACTCGCCCCGGCGGGAGCAAAGCCGCGTCAATCCCGAGCTGACGTTCGAGAGCTTCGTCACCGGTAAGGCCAACCAGCTGGCGCGCGCCGCCGCCATCCAGGTGGCCAACAATCCCGGCGTGTCCTACAACCCGCTGTTCTTCTACGGCGGCGTGGGCCTCGGTAAAACCCACTTGATCCATGCGATCGGCAACCAGGTGATGGCCGACCAGCCGGGCGCGCGCATCCGCTACATCCACGCCGAGCAGTACGTGCGCGACGTGGTGACGGCCTACCAGCGCAAGGGCTTCGACGACATCAAGCACTACTACCACTCGCTGGACATGCTGCTGATCGACGATATTCAATTCTTCGGGGGCAAAAGCCGGACGCAGGAAGAATTCTTCTACGCCTTCGAAGCGCTGATCGCCGCCAAGAAGCAGATCATCATCACCAGCGACACCTATCCCAAGGAAATCACCGGGATGGACGACCGCCTGATCTCGCGTTTCGATTCCGGCCTGACGGTGGCGATCGAACCGCCGGAGCTGGAAATGCGGGTGGCGATTCTCTTGAAGAAAGCCCAGTCCGAAGGCGTGACCCTGTCCGACGACGT
>JBKHWY010000191.1:0-8264 GCA_046566285.1 Gammaproteobacteria bacterium
AGGTGTCGCAGCCCTTGCCCTTGTCCCACTGGCTGCCGCGCTCGAGCTGGTATTCGCGCTCGGACAGGTCGTTCACGACGCAGTAACCGGCCACGTAGTCGAGCGCCTCGCCTTCCTCGACGTAGCGTGCGCGCTTGCCGATCACCACACCCAGCTCCACCTCCCAGTCGCTCTTGACCGAATTTTTCGGCAGGACCACCGCATCGTTGCAGCCGATAATGGCGCTGGTGGCCTTGGTGAACACCACCGGTTCGCTGGGAACGGCCATGCCCGATTCGGCCGCGTGGTCGGAATAATTCAGGCCCACGCAGATGAACTTGCCGATGTCCGCGAGGATGGGCGCGTAGCGCACGGGCTGTTCAACGGCGGGCAGCGTGGCGGGGTCGAGTTCGGCCAGGCGTGCCAGCGCGCCCTTCGCCAGCTGGCCCGAAGTCAGGTCCGGCAGCACGCCGGACAGGTCGCGGATCACGCCTTGCGCATCGAGCAGGCCAGGTTTTTCGTGGCCTTTCGGGCCAAATCGCAGCAGCTTCATGAGGTTCCTTGGTTGTCTTGCTTTTGATTGAAATTGGTTGCGGGGACATCGAGCCGGTACACGCGGCGCGCATTGCCGCCAAAGATGGCGGCGCACTCCCCCTGGTTCAGGTGCGCCAGCATGGCGCGGCTCACATAGAACCAGTGCGCATAGTCGCAGGCCAGGTTCAGCACCGGCCAGTCGCTGCCCCACAGGATGCGCTGCGGCCCGAAGTAGTCCAGCACATGCTCCACGGGCGCGAGCAGGTCACGCACCTTCCATTCGGGCGACGCTTCCGTCACCAGGCCGGAGAGCTTGCACACCACATTGGGCAGCGTCGCCAGGTGCGCCATGTCGGCGGACCAGCGCGCCAGTTCGCCGCTGCGGATGGGCGGCTTGCCCGCGTGGTCGATCACCACCGGCAGCGTCGGGTAGCGGCAGGCGAAGGCGAACAGCGCGGGCAGATGGCGCGGCGTCACCAGCGCATCGAACGCCAGGCCGCCGGCCAGCATGGCCTCCACGGCTGGCCTCAAGGCGGCGTCATCGATCCAGTTGTCGTCCTTCAGGCCTTGCAGCATCGGCCGCAGGCCACGCAGCTTCGGATGGCCCGCCAGCTGCCCAATGAGCGCTGCGGCATCCGGCGCCTTCAGGTCGGTCCAGCCCACCACCCCGGCAATCCACGGCGTGCGTTCGGCCACCTCCAGCATGCGCACGGTCTCGCGTGCGCATTCCATCGACTGCACCAGCACGGTGGCGCCGATGCGGTGTTCCTTCAGTAGGGGCGCCAGGTCGTGCGGGGCAAAGTCGCGGTGGATCGCGGCCAGCCCGCCGGGCGGCCAGGTGCGGCCCGGGTCGTCCAGGCGCCAGAAGTGCTGGTGCGCGTCGACGATCACGGCAGGCGCTCCGGCACGGGCGCATCGGCGTCGAGCAGGCCCGTGTCCTTGAGGGCAGTCCATAGCCCTGGCGGCAGCGCTTGCGCGAACCAGGCCGCGTTTTGCGCCAGCTGGGCGGCATCCTGCGCGCCCGGAATGCACGACACCACCGCCGGATGCGCCAGCGGGAACTGCAGCGCGGCCGCTTGCAGGGGCACGTGGAACTCGCGGCACACGGCCGCGATCGCGCCGACCCGCTTCACGACGGCCGCCGGCGCGTCCTCGTAATTGAACTTGCTGGCGCCGGCCAGGATGCCGGAGTTGAACGGTCCGCCGATGACGACCGCCGTGCCGTTCGCCGCACAGCGGTTCATCAGCGGCACGAGCGACAACTGTTCGAGCAGCGTGTAGCGCCCGGCGAGCAGCACGCAATCGAGCGCGCACTCGTCCATCGCGCGGGCCACCACTTCCCATTCGTTCACGCCCAGACCGAAGGCGCGGATGGCGCCCTCTTCGCGCAGGCGCGTGAGCGCACGCAGGCCGCCGCCGCGGGTCAACTGCTCCCAGTAATGCGCATCCGGCCCGCCATGCGTCACTGCGCCGATGTCATGCACGTACAGGATGTCCACCCGGTCCATGCCCAGGCGCTGCAGGCTGTCGTCCAGCGAGCGCAGGATGCCGTCGTGGGTGTAGTCGTAGTGGGGGCGAAACGGCAGCGGCGCGGCCCAGCCGCATTCGCCCGGCCGCACGCGCGCATCGGGGCGCATCAGCCGGCCCACCTTGGTGCTGATGACATACTCGGCGCGCGGGCGAGCGCGCAGCGCCGCGCCCAGGCGGTGCTCGGACAGGGTGAAGCCGTAGTACGGCGCCGTGTCGAAATAGCGGATGCCCACGTCCCAGGCCGCATCGATAAGGGCAAGCGCATTAGCCTGCGCCATCGGCTGGTACAGCCCGCCCAGCTGCGCGCAGCCCAGGCCCAGCCGCGTCAGCGCCAGGCCGCCGCGCGGCAGGCGCGCCGTTGCGATGGCGCTCATCTCAGGCGGCCTTCAAGGGAAAGCAACCCGGCCCGGTGGGCTCGAACTGCTTGTAGGTCAGGATGAACTCCTGGTGCCCCAGCGCTTCCGAGCAGCTGGGTTCACCGTTGGCGACGCGCGTCACCAGGTCGACGATCTCGCCGCCGACTTCTTGCAGGCTGGCCTCCCCGGTCAGGATGCGGCCCGCGTTGACATCCATGTCCTCGTGCAGGCGCTCGTAGGTGGCCGGGTTGGCGCACACCTTGATGACCGGCGAGATGGCCGAGCCCACCACCGAACCGCGCCCGGTGGTAAACAGCGTGATGTGCGCGCCGCAGGCGATCAGTTCCACGATCTCGGCATTGTCCGAGATATTCGGAAAGCCGAAGCGCGGCTCGCCGTCGGGGACCACGTCCAACAGGTACAAGCCGCCCTGCTGGGGCACATCCCCGGGTTTCAGGATGCCGACGATGGGCGAGGCGCCGCTCTTGGCGTACGCCCCCAGCGACTTTTCCTCCTGCGTCGTCAAGCCGCCATCCGCGTTACCGGGCGCGAAGCTGCCGTGCCCCATGATCGTGTAGTAGCGCGCCGCCTTGTTCACGCATTCGACGATGGCTTGGCCCAATTGCGGCGTGGCCGCGCGCCGCTTCATGTGGAATTCGCAGCCGACCAGCTCCCCCGTCTCCTCGAAAATGCAGGCCGCGCCGGCGTCCACCAGGCGGTCGAAGGCCACGCCCACGGCCGGGTTGGCGGTGATGCCGCTAGTGCTGTCCGAGCCGCCGCAGATGGTGGCCACCACCAGCTCGTGCAGCGCCATCGGCACGCGCGCCTGGTTCTCCAGCGCCTGCACGGCCCAGCGCACCCACTCCACCCCGGCGGCCACGCTGGTGCGCGTGCCCCGGTTTTCCTGGATGGTGATGGTATGGATCGGGCGGCCGCTGGCGGCCACCTCCTCTTCCAGCGAACGGCGGTTGAAGCTCTCGCAGCCCAGGCCGACGATCAGCGCCGCGCCCACGTTCGGATGGGTGGCCAGGCGCTTCATCATGCGGTCGGCGTAATCGTTCGGATAGCAGCCGGGGAAGCCGATCAGGTGCACCGGCTGGCCGGGGAACTGGTTCACCACCAGGCGCGCCACGTGATGCGCGCATTCGACGGTGTAGATCACCACCACCACGTTGCGGATGCCCTTGCGGCCATCGGCGCGCAGGTAGCCGCCCAATACGGGCGAAGAAGTATCAAGTGCGCTCATGTCAGTGGTGGCTCGCGATATAGGAGTGGCCATCGTCGGCCAGCGTGTAGGTGGGGATGTAGTCGCTGACCAGGTTATGGGTGTGCAGCATCGCGCCCGGCGCCACCGGCGCCGTCACCGTGCCGATCACGGCGCCATAGCGCAGCACCTTGTCACCCGGCGCCAGCGGCCAGCGCGCGACCTTGTAGCCGAGCGGGATGGCCTGGCTGATCGTGACAGGGCCTCCGTCGATGGCGACCACGTCCCCGGCCGCCAGCGAAACGCGGGCGATCAGGCAGTTATCCTCGGGTGACATCAACAGCAGTTCATTGGGCATGGGGCTGGACTCCGGTGAGCGCCCATGCCGGTGTGGGCCGGGCTAGTGGGCCGCGTCGGGCGTGGCGCGTTTCAGGACGGCGTCGAGCATGGTGCGGCGCGCCGAATCGAGGTGCGCGTTCATCGCCGCCAGCGCGGCCGCGCGATCGCGGCTGGCCAGTGCGCGCAGGATGGTCAGGTGCTCCTGCAGCGCGTAGGCGATGCGCGGCATCTCCTCGTGCTTGTCCCACTGGTAGTGGTAGTGGAATACCAGCGACACCAGATCGTTGAGGCTCTGCGCGAAGCGGTTGTTCAGCTGGCCGATCAAGAGCGAATGAAATTCGCGGTCCAGTGCCGGAAAGCTGGCCAGTACGTCCGGCCGGGCGCCAAGCAGTGCCTCGTGCCGGGCGATCAGTTCGCGAATGCGGGCAAAGGCCGGGCTGTCGGCCGGCAGCGCAACGAAGCGCTCCACGGCAGCCAGCTCGAACATCCGGCGCACCTCCTCCAGTTCGGTGGCGAAGCTGCGGTCGAATGCGCACAGGCGCCAGCCGCCCTGCGGCTTCTTCTCGATCAGGCCGAAGCGTGAAAAGCCGATCAGGAACTCGCGCACGCTGATCGTGCTGGCCCCGGCGGCGCGCGCCAGCTCGGCTTCCGAAAAGGATGCGCCGGGCAGCAGGTCGTTGCGGTAGATGCGCTCCATCAGCACTTCCTGGATGCGCTCCCCGCCCGTCTTGAGTTCGGTGTCGTCGAAATAGTCGGCCGCTTCGGGACGGCGCAGCAGGCGGCGCTCCTTCAGGCAGGAGAGCAGCCCCTGCTCGACCAGGTAGTTGAGCGAACTGCGCACGGCGGTGCGGCTCACCTGCGCGATCTGCGTCATGCGCTGCTCGGACGGCAAGGGGTCGCCCGGGGCCAGGCTGGCGCCGAGGTAGTCCAGCAGGGCGTTGGTGCTGCGCCTGGAGATGGTGGGCGGCTTGGCCATAAGTCGATCGATACGCGGCACCGGCGCGCGGCAAACAGGGAAGCTGCATTCTACAAGCCTTCATCATCGACATGGACCCGCTGTCAATAGTTCAACTTCGTCAATGAAGGCAAGCGTATTCTATATATAGAGTACCGTCAACGCGGCGGCAAATTTCATAACAGGTCTTGGTGGATTTCGTTACGTCAGGCGGCAAGCGGGGCGCCTCCGTCCGGACTGGCGCCCCGCCGTGCCGCGCTATGCTGCTTACGGCTTCAGGAACGGCCCATCCACGCCGATCTTGCCCGGCGCCGGATTACCCGGCAGGTCCAGCACATAGATGCGCGCATTGCCCTGGCCGGACACGGACGTCGTCAGGCTGCCGCCGGTGACCACCTTCACATCCCCCGTCACTGCATCCTTGTAGGTGCCGTTCGGGATGCCCCGGAAGGTCGCGCCGCTGCTGACCGACACCAGCACGAAGCTGTCCACCGACCCGCTGGTGTAGCGCCGCTTGTAGGCGATGCCGCCGGCCACGTCCTCGGTCGAGTACTGGCCTTTTTGCAGTGCCGGGATCTTGCGGCGGATCTGGTTCAGCCGCTGCACGTGCTGCACCAGTGGCTTGGACAGGGTGGCCGCCACTTCGCCCGACGCCGAGCCCGTGACGCCGAAGTCGCTCGCCGTCACCTGCCCTTCCAGGTGCTTGCCGAAGTAGGCGCGCCGCGTGGTCTCGAGCGCACAGGTGGGACCGCAGTCGATGCGCTGGCCGGCCTGGAACTCGATCTCCGAGCCCTGGTACAGGGTCGGAATGCCACGGAAGGTCCACATCAGGCTCATGTTCTCCGCCCACGCCGCCGTGCCGCCCGCATACGCGGTGGAGGACTTGTTGGGGCCGAAGTCGTGCGAGTCCACATACACCATGTTGTAGGTGGTGTCGTTGGTGCTGTCGTCCGAATCCTTGCCGTTGCCGAAGGCGTTGCTGGCCTCGCCGAAGTTCATGTGCATGCGCATGTCGATGATGTTCATGCCGGAGAACTGGCTGTGGTCGGGCGCGTGGTAGCTGTTCCCGTTCAGGAAGGCGTTGGTGGAAGTGGGCTGCGCGCCCGTGCCCATGTTGTTCTCGTAGTTGAACTGGTCGAGCGCGGCCTGCACATCGTCGGCCGTGTAGTCCTTGCGCTCCTTCCAGGTGAAGAACTGGGCCGAGTGGTTGACCGAGCCGCGGTTCCACTTGTCGTTCACGAAGGCGCCCACTTCGCCCACCATGTAGAAGTTCTTGCCCTTCTCGCCGAAGGTGGACTGCGCGTGCGCCTGCAGTTGCGGCAGGAAGCGCCGGTTCCAGGTCACGCGCGGCACGTGCACGGCGGTGTCGATGCGGAAGCCATCCACCCCCATGTCGATGAAGCGGTTGTACGCGCCCAGCAGGTACTGCTGCACCTCGGCGTTCTCGGTGTTGAAGTCGGCCAGGTCTTCATGGATCCAGCAGCTGCGCGCATCCTCGCCTTCCCAGTTGCCGATCCAGCACTGGTGGAAGTACTTGGCCGGGAACATGCCCGACGTCGGGCTCGGCCACTGGCAGTTGTAGCCGCTGGACGTCGGCACGCCCCACGAGCGGCAGGTGTTCCCGGCCGGCTCCGGCGTGGACCACAGGTCGCCGTTGTAGTAGTTCTTGCCGGAGTTCGGCTCGATCGACACGCCGTCATAGGTGAAGTCGGCGTTGGGCAGGTCGTAGTAGCCGGACCATTTGCTGTCGCGGATGCCGAACACCTTGGGCGTGAACAGGCCTTTGGCGCCCCAGCGCGAGCTGTGGTTGATGACGATGTCCTGGATGATCTTGATGCCCTTGGCGTGGGCGGCGTTGATCAGGTCCTGGTAGGTGGCGCCGGGCGACTCCAGGCGGCCATCGACCTGGTAGAAGTCGTAGGTGTGGTAGCCGTGGTAGTCGTAGTCTGAGCGGTTCAGGGTGACGGGGGTGATCCAGATGGCCGAGAAGCCCAGCGCCTTGATGTAGTCCAGCTTTGCGATCAAGCCCTTGAAGTCGCCCCGGAACATGGGGTCGTCGTAGGCCACGTTGGTGGAGTTGATATGCTGGCTGCCGCCCCGATTGTTGCTGGAGTCGCCATCGTAGAAGCGTGCCGTCATCACGAAGTACACGGATTCCTCGCGCATGTCGGTGCCCAGCGGCGTGCCCGGCGCGACGATGGGGCCGTCGCCGGTGGTGACGCTTGCGGCGCTGCTGGCGTCCGAGGTGTTCCCCGCGGCGTCGCGCGCCTTGATGGTGTAGCTGTACGCGGTGCGGGCCTGCAATCCCTTGTCGGTGAGCTGGTTGGTGCTCGAGGCCAGCACCACGGCGCCGGCCCCGCCGGTGCGGGTGATCTCGTAGCTGGTGACGGCGCGGTTGTCGGTGGAGGCGGTCCATTTCAGGGTCACGGCCGTGCCCTGGGCCGTGGCGAGCGGGCCTTGCGGCACGGTGGGTTTTTCCGTGTCCGGCGCCGGGCACGGGTCGGCGGCGTTGCGGGTCACCACGCCATCCTTGATGGTGGTGGCGCCCACGCCGATGCTGTAGTTGGCGCTGTTGTTGTTGTCCCAGTTGCCGCTGCCGTTGTTGAAGGCGGCCGTGATGCCGGTGGCGCTGCCCAGGGCGATGGTCTTCTTGCCCCAGTCCGCGCAGGCGGCTTCGCTCATGGCGGCGCCAGGGACGGCGGTCCAGGTTCCGTTCAGCTGATAGTGGATGAACGCGCCCGCCCAGCCGCGGGTTTTGGTGTAGTAGTACACGACCGCCGAATTATTGCCGCCGGCCGCGGTGCGCACGGTCACGGCGCCGCTCAAAGCCGATGCGTTGCCGGCCGCATCGCGCGCACGCACGGTGTAGACGTAGTCGGTGGCGGCCGTCAGGCCGCTGTCGGGGTAGCTGGTGCCGGTGGGGCTGCCGACCTTGACGCCGTTGCGGTACACGTCGTAGCCCGCCACCCCCACATTGTCGGTCGAGGCGGTCCAGCCCAGGGTGGCGCTGGTTGCCGTCACGCTGCTGGACACCAGGTTCGGCGGCACCGAGGGCGGGATGGTATCGCCGCCGCAGGGGCTGCCGCTGGTGACGGCGCCGCCGCTGACCTGGAAGGTGCCCGTGCCGATGGCGTAGTTGGCGCCGTTCTTGCTGTCCCAGCTGCCCGCGCCATTGTTGAAGGTGACGGCGAAGCTGGTGGCGCTGCCCAGTTCGACGGTCTTGACCTTCCATCCGGCGCAGGCGGCGCTGTCCATGGCCACGCCGGGCACGGTGGTCCAGCTGCCGTTGATGCCGTAATGGATGAAGGTGCTGGTCCAGGAAGTGGTGGGCTTGTAGTAGACGGTACTCGTGGCGGCCAAGGCGGCC
>JBKHWY010000192.1:0-8246 GCA_046566285.1 Gammaproteobacteria bacterium
CCTGGCCGAGCACAAAAGCGGCGGCCATCAGGAGAATTGGTTTCACGTTGTGACTCCGATAAAGGTGTTCAGGAAAAGTTCACGGGCGAGTTTTAAGGGCAGTTGCGGCTGCTCGAGGTAGCTGGCCAGGGCGCGCACATCGACATCGACACCGACCTGCTCGTCCACCCAGCCGGTGTCGGCCAGGTCGACCTGCTGCTCGGCGCGGAACTGCGGTTCGATCAGCGCGCGCAGCGTGTGAGCGGAGGCGCCGCCGAAGCCCACCACCAGCACGGGCTTGTCTTCCAGCGTGGCGATGAAGAGGGCCAGCTCGACGTCGGCCTGGCCGACAAACGGCGTGATGAGTTCCAGCCAGAACGCCGCCACCGCATTGCGCGCGCTGGCGTGCGCCGGCAGCGGCAGCACCAGACTGCGGTGCAGGTCGCGCAGGTTGCCGTGCAGCGCGGGCTGCAGCATGAGGCCAATGCCGAGGATCAGTGCACGCACGTCGCAGGCGCGCAGCAAGGCGCCCAGCGAACTGACCGTGCCGCTGGAAAGAAACGCCGACAGGGCCGCGCCGCTGGCTTCATCGACGCGCGATTCGGCCTCGCCGATCGAATGCAGCGCCACAGCGGCATCCTCGGCCTGCACGGCCGACTGGCCCAGGCATTCCATCTGGCTCCACAGCGCGTCCAGCACCAGCGGACAGCGCGCCACGAAGCGGGCCGGGTCCTGTACTTCGATGGTGCGCATCAAGAGAAAAGGAAAGCGTCGGCCCGACTGGTCGCGGCTGGCGATCAGGTGCCCGGCAATGGCGTGCTTGCGGCGCGGGCCCACGAACGCAAAGTGCAGCGGGGCCAGCGCGTCGTAGTGCAACTTCCAGCGCGGGTCGCCCGGCAGCTCGGCCATCACCTGGGCCAGCCAGCTGTCCAGCGCGCCCATCAGGGACACGTCCTGGGCCGCCTTGACGAAGTCGCTGCGCGAAGCGAGCTTGCCGAAGTAGCCGATCCGTTCGGCGCCCGGCTTCATTGCACACCTCCGTTCACGGCCGAGGCCAGTTGGGGACCGGGAGCGGCCGCCTTGCCGGCGAACTGCGCGGGCAGGCGCAGGCCACGGAAGCCCTTGGCAACCGGCGCGGCTTCGCTGGACGCCTGCTCGGCCTGGTTGCGGGTGACGCGCATGCCGACGGCGATCGAGACGCTCCCGCTGGTCCAGGTGAGTTCATATTCCCCGCCGTCCTTGCGCTTGCGGCTGGCCGCGTCGAACATCTTCTTCAGCCCGGTCTGCCCGTCCTGGTTGAACAGTTCAACGGTGCGCCCGTCGCTGGTGGTGGCGACGATGCGCGCGCCGGCCATGCCTTGGGGGTTCGGGTGCACCATATTGCTCCACACGGGCGCGCCGTTACGGTAGCGCAGCTGCTGGCCATCGATCTCGATGGTGTACTCTGACACGCCGGGAGCCGGCATGGCCTGCAACTGGAATACGGTTTGCGGGCCGCTGGCCGGCGCGGGAGCAACCCCGCCCGCGCCCAGCGGCGCCACCCAGCCGGGAAAGCCTGCCACGGCGGCCGGCGCCAACGTCACGCCCATGTCGGCCCAGGTGCGCGCGCTGAGCACGTCACCCCGGCGCACCACCAGCGGCCCCACCGAGCTTGCAACGAACTTGGCGATCTGGCCTTCCGGGCCGAACAGCTGGCCGATTTCCGCCGGGCTGGCGTCCACCTGGGCGTTCGGTGCGAACGGGCGCTTGTCGGCCAGGGTTTTCTGGAAGGGTTCCAGTACCTGGGCTTGCCAGGTCCGGTTCAGCTCCGCTTCGCTGGGCTGGACGATCACGGCGAAGGTCTGCATCAGCGGGCGCACCAGCAGCGCGCGCAGCGCGAGCTTCTGGGTGTCGCCCATGCCGGTCAGCATTTGCTCATCAACGAACTTGAGGGCGTCAGCCAGTTCCGACCCCGTGCCTTCCAGAGTCTGCTGCATGAACTGCTTGGCGCCGGGGCCGGGATCGCCCTGATTCTTCAGCTGGTTCAGGCGTCCGCGCACCCGGCCCAGGCTGTCCAGGTAGCCGGACAGCAGCGAGCCCTCCTTGTCGCGCCGGGCGACCAGCCGGGCCACGCCGGCAAATTCGCGCGCGATCGGGCCCATCTGGGCGCCCGGCTGGTCGGCCTGCAACGCGTCCGCCACCTGGCGCGCCTCGGCCGGGCTGCGGCGCAGCACGGTTTCGCGGAACCAGGCCAGCACGCCCTTCTCCACCTTGTCCATCTTGTCCGCGTTCCCGCGCGCCGCGCCCGGATTATCCCAGGAGGTTTCGCGGTCGATGGTGGTGAGGAGCTTGGACAGCGGCGAAATCTGCGCGTCACCGAGGCGGTTCATGGCACGCACGCTGGCGTCGAAACCGGACAGCTCGGCCAGGCCCACGCCCTGTTCGAAACGCAGCCACTGGCTGGCGTATTCAGCCTTGTACATGTCGATCAGCGCTTTCTGGATCTGCTCGGGACTGCCTTCCAAGGTCAGGTCGTCCTTGCTGGCAGTCTTGAGCACCCAGTCGGTCGATTGCAATTCCTTGTTCGATACATCGCGGATCGCGCCCAGCACGAACTTTTCCCAGGCGTCGCGGGTGAATGCGCCCGGCACGGCGCTGCTGCCCACCACCAGCGCCTGGTCGGCCTCGCCCACGACACGCGCCACCGTCACGGCCGGGAAGCGGGTGTTGGCGCGCGCCTTGATGTCGGCGTACACGCGGTCGCGCGCCGGGGTGCCGTGCTGGACGCGGCGCAGGTTCTCGCGCGCCGTGTCCAGCAGACCCAGCTTGAGCTTGATCTGCGGCCAGGACGGATCCCCCACCTGGGCCACGTAAAAGCTCATCAGGCGCTCGGCGCTGCGGATCATCTGTTCGCGCGACATGCCGCCCCGGTTGGCTTCCAGCCAGCCGCGCCAGTAGCGCGTCATCTGGTCGTTCAGGTGGCTGGGCTCGGCGCGCGACCTGTCCCCCAGCATCAGGTAGGTCTTCAGCGCGTTGTAGCTGTCGTCATAGCTGGCGCTGGAGGCTTCCTGGTAGGTCTGGCCGGCCTTGGGCGCGCTGGGCGCGGCGGCTTTCTGGTTCAGCTGGCCGGGATGGCTGTTCATGTCGGTCAGCAAGGCTTCGATGGCGCTGGCCACCGGTTGCAGCATCACCTGGCTCACGCCGGCGAAATATTCTTCGCGCAGCTTGCGTTCCAGTTCCTTGCCCTGGTACAGCCCAAAGGACAAGGCCAGCGGGCGGTCGTGGCGGTATTTTTCCAGCTGGCCGATGCGGTCCTGCAGGATGTCCAGCGCTTCCAGACGGCTCTGCAAGTCCATGCGGCGTTCCTGCAAGCGGACCACCTTGTCCAGGTCCGCCTGGACGTTGGCCACCAGTTGGCGGTTGCCCATGTAGGACCAGCTCCAGCACCCCAGCGCCGCGCCCAGCAGCAGCACGGCGGCGCAGAAGCTGCCGTACTTCAAGCGCGTGGCGGTAGGCGCGGTGTAGCGCGTGACCAGGTCCTTGTCGGCGAAGATCACCTTGCGGAACAGATCGAGCAGGAAGTAGCCGGCCTGCTCGCCCGCCTGTCCGCTGTTCTGTTCGCGCAATTCCAGGTCGAAGCGGCTGGCCACCCGGCGTGAGGACAGATCGCGCACTTCACCTTCCTGCACGGCGCTGGTGAAATAAAAGCCCCGGAACACCGGGCGGAACTGGTAGGTGTTCTCCTCGAACATGGTAGCGAGGAACGCACGCAGCGAGCTCTTCATCGAGGCGAATTCCAGCGGGAAGGTGAACACGCCGGGCCGCATGGCGGCGCTGCGGTTGCCGGACATGGTGGCCAGACTCATTTCCTTGAGCCCATCGTGGAGTTCGTCGAAATGCTGGTCGAAGAAGGCCACCACGTCCTGGTGCGTGCTGCGGCGGTTGTAACGGATGGTGGCGCCCCAGGCGCGGTCACGCTCGCGCCCTTCGGTGTCGTGGAAAAAATCGGCAAAGCCGGCAATCAGATCCACCTTGGTGAACAGCACGTAGACCGGCGCGTACACGCCGAGGCGCTCGGTGAGTTCCTGCACGCGGGTGCGCAGGTTCTTGGCCAGTTCGACCGAGGCGGCCGGGTCCCCGGCCGTCAATTCGGCCACGCTGACGGCAATCAGGATGCCGTTGATGGGCGCTTTCTTGCGGTGCCGGCGCAGCAGGTCGAGAAAGCTGAACCACTCGGAGCGGTCGCTGGCCTCCACCGAATAGCGCCCGGCGGTATCCAACAGGATGGCATCGGTGGTGAAGAACCAGTCGCAGTTGCGGGTGCCGCCCACGCCCTGCACGGCCTTGCTGCCGGCGATGGGAAACTGCAGGCCCGAGCGGCCGATGGCGCTGCTCTTGCCGGCCGCCGGGTTGCCGATCACCATATACCAGGGCAGTTCGTACAGGGCATCGGTGCCGCTCATCAAGCCCAGCTTGGAGGTCTTGATGGTGTTGACGGCGTCGATCATGCTCTTGCGCAGCACCGCCACTTCGCTGGCATCCTTGTCGGAGGCGGGCGCCACCACCGCGCCGATGGCGGCGGCGTCGCGCAGGCGCATACGGTGGCGCACCAGCACGGTGAGGCCAATGCCGGCCAGCACGACCACGAGGGCGACGCCGGCCCAGACCAGCGCCACTTGAAGCGTGTCGGCGCCTAGAAAAATGATGGCCGCCAACGCGGCCAGCCCGAGCGCGCCACTGACGCGATAATCGAGAAGGAACTGCCATAGTCGGGACATGATGGGGAGCTTCCCAAGAGGGTTGAGGAATGTATCCGGCAGGCAATGTTGGCACCATTCCCTGGCCGAAAATTTGATCCCTCACAAGCGCTCCGGGCATGCCGGACTCAGTGGCCGATGACGCCCTTCAGGCGCAATTCCGTGTGGCCAAAATCCATCATTTTCCAGCGGCCGCCCCAGGTCAGGCCGACCGATTCGGCCACTTCGCCGTAGAGCTGGTAGCCGCGCATGGCCCATGGATCCTTCTCGGAAATCACCAGCTTGCCGTCGCGCAGAAAAGCGCAGTCGGCCGCCAGCCCGTACTGGTGATAGCTCTGGAAGGCCTTGGCATTGGTGACGCTGGCGCCCATGCTGGCGAGGCGGTTCTGGCGCTCGGGGCTGCGGTAGCCTTCCAGCAAGGCCATGTCGTAGCCATACTTGTCCTTCATGATCTTGAAGATCACCAGCAGGCGCTGGCTGAAGTCCGGATTCATCTGGGTCCAGTTACGGCTGGCATCGACCAGCATCGGGCGCACCTGCAGCACTTCTTCGGTGGTAAACACCAGCGGCGGCAAGGCGGCGGGCGGCACCAGTTGCTCGCCCCGGAGCAGCTCGGCGATGTGGCTGTCCGGCACCCAGTTGTCGCCTTCATATACAGGCAGCATGGCCGGACTGCTCATCATCAAGGCGATGATGCTGGGAATGGCGACCACGGCCGTGGCTCCGGCCGCCCACGGCCAGTGGCGCAGCACGAAGCGGGCACAGCGGCGCAGCAGGCGGCGCAGCCCATCGCCGGCATCGGCGGCGCTGCGCTGCCCGGCCGACTGCCAATGCTGGCCGCGCGCCTGCCAGCGCCCGCCCACGCTGCGCAGGCCGGCAAACAACAGTTGCCGCCCGGCGGGGAAAAACGCCAGCCAGAAAGCGCTGCACGCAACACAAAAATACAGGAGCACGATCAAGATCAGCATTATTGCCTCAAAGATTGTTTCTAATGGGAATCGGAACCTCATCTTAGGAGTGTCGATCGTGCGCCCTGCAGACGAAAATCAATCCCACGGCAAAAGGCCGAGCCTGTTCGCTTCCAGCACCCGGCCCCAGACGCAGGACGAGCAGATCCTGGCGCGCATGGAGCGCGGCGGCCCGCGCTCCGCCGCCGCTCCCGCCACCCGGCGCGGCCGCACCGCACTGCTGGGGCTCGGCTTGCTGACCGTGGCGGCGCTGGTGTCCACGCTGGCGATCCTGGCGCGCCAGGGCGGACCGGCCATCAAGCCGGCGCCGGAGGTGCTGGTCAGCGTGCAGGTGCCGGTGCTGCCGGAATTGCCCGCCCCGGCGACCGGCCCCGCCCTGCTGGTCGAGCAGGCCGCGCCGGTGCAGACGGTGCCGCTGCACGTGGCCGCCGTCAAGCCCGCCGTCAAGCCCGCCATCAAACCCGTGAAGATCGCGGCCCGGCCGGCGCCCAAGCCGGCTGCCAAAACCGTGCCGGCCAAGCCCGCCTTGAGGCCGCGTCCCACTGCGGCGCCGGCCGATCCGGCGATGGATACCGACATCGCCATCCTGGCGGCGGTGCTGTCGCAGTCGCCGCGCCACGCCCACCCGGCCGAGGGGCCCGCCGAACTGGCCTGCCAGGGCAAGGAGTGCCGCAACAAGGCGCGCTGATGGGATCGTTTATCAGTTCGCATGGCGCAAAAGCGACACCCGCCCGGGCGCATTGGGTCCAGTCGCGCTATACTGTACAAATTCACAGTAGCGCTAGGGGCGCGGGACGACGGGCCCGGCCTGGCAGGGCACGATGCGCAAGGTACTCGAGAACGAGTTTTATTATCTGGACAACTTCCAGCGCGTGCTGGACTGGATCGGCGAGCGCTACGGCGATTTGCTGACTCCTGACGAGCACGCGTTCATCGGCCTGTTCCACAGCTTGCCGAGGCCGTCGCGCGCCCTGTTCGTACGCATGGTGATGCGCAAGGGCGAGCTGTTCCGCGCGTCCAAGCTCAGCTACGCCGAGATCGGCTGTCCGGACGAGGCGGCCCGCCACCTGTTGCCCACCGGCTGGATCGAGCGCGATCCCGAGCTTTCCATCGACACCCTATTCGAGCTGCTGTCCAAGCCGGAAGTCGCCAGGGTGTTCAGCCTGGCCCTGCACCAGAAAACCGCGCGCAAGGGCGAACAGCTGGAAGCGCTGCGCGCGCAGTTCGCGGATGCACGGGCGTTCTCGCAGTGGTGCCGCGACCTGCCCGACAACGTCTACCGCATCCTCGTCAAGCCCCTGTGCGACCGCCTGCGCCTGATCTTCTTCGGCAACCTGCACCAGGACTGGACCGAGTTCGTGCTGTCCGACCTGGGCTTGATGACCTTCGAGCAGGTCGAGTTTTCGCCCTCCTCGCGCGGCTTCAGGCAACGCCGCGACGTGGACGCCTACATGGAGCTGCACAATTGCAAGGAGCGCTTCGCGGCGGGCGCGCCGCTGGACGAGGTGCTGGCGGCCCTGCCTGCGCACGCATCCGACAACGAGTGGCTGGACAGCCGGCGCGAAAAGCTGCTGTTCCAGATTGCCCAGCACTGCGAAAAGCAGCGCGACTGGGCGCGCGCCTACGCGCTGTACCGGCAAACGCGCTTTCCGGGCGCCCGCGCGCGCGCCATCCGCGTGCTGGAAAAAGACGAGCAATACGGGGCGGCGTTCGCCCTGCTGTCCGAAGCCCGCCAGGCGCCCGAGAGCGAAGCCGAGCAGCAACACCTGCTGCGCATCGCCCCACGCCTGGCGCGCAAGCTCGGCCACGTGATGCCGGCGGCCCGGCGCGCCCGCAGTGTCAGCCGCCTGGACCTGCAATTGCCCATGCCCCAGCACGACTGGTGGGTGGAAGGCGTGGTGCGCGACCATCTGGCCCAGCCCGACGCGCCCGTGTTCTACGTCGAGAACACCCTGATCAACGCCCTGTTCGGCCTGTTGTGCTGGCCGGCCATTTTCAGTGCCATTCCCGGCGCCTTCTTCCACCCCTTCCATCGCGGCCCGGCCGACCTGCACAGCCCGGATTTCCTGCGCCGCCGCGCGGCCCCCTTCCAGGCCTGCCTGGAGCAACTCGACGACGGCCGCTACCTGGATAGTATCCGGCGCTGCTACCAGGCCAAGCGCGGCATCGCCTCGCCTTTCGTGGTGTGGGAAGCCCTGCATGAGGAATTGCTGGAGCTGGCGCTGGCCTGCATTCCGCCTGCCCACCTGAAAAAGTGGTGCGTGCGCATCCTGCAGGACGTGCAGGCCAACCGCACCGGCTTTCCCGACCTGATCCAGTTCTGGCCGGCCGAGTCGCGCTACCGGATGATCGAGGTGAAAGGCCCGGGCGACCGCCTGCAGGACAACCAGCTGCTCTGGATCGATTACTGCGCCGAGCACGATATGCCCGTCTCCGTGTGCTATCTGCAATGGCAGGAGCAGGCGGCTTGAGCGCCACCGTCGCGATGTATGACATCGCGGGATCCGAGATCGCGAAGTACGACATCGCGGTACGGGCACTGTGCGAGTTCACCGCCAAGGAA
>JBKHWY010000193.1:0-8226 GCA_046566285.1 Gammaproteobacteria bacterium
CGGGAACCGGGAAAACTTTTCCTTCGGGACCCCGGAAATGGTGTACAGCGTGTAGCTCTCGCCCTTGTCGTTGCGCACGTTGTAGAAGAAGGCGCCGAATTGCGCCCCGGTCAGCTCGGTGGCCACATCGGTGACGGCCTGGACGATCTTCTCGTGGTCGAGTTCCTGCAGGATCAACAGGCCGATCGAGCGCAGCGCTTCACGTTCGCGCTCCTGCTGCAGGCGCGGGCGCGCGTCCAGCACTTCCAGCACCGTGCCCACCACCTCGCCCTCGCGCACGATGGGGCTGGCGGTGAAGCTGACCGGATAGAAGCTGCCGTCGCGGTGCACGAAGGTTTCGTCGCCGTGCTCGCGCATATTGGACGGCGCGGCGCGGTCGATCGGGCACGCTTCCAGCGGATAGGGCGAACCGTCGGGATGGGTGTGGTGCACGAAATTGTGCAGCGGGGCGTCCTTGACTTCGGCCAGCCGGTAGCCGGTGAGTTCCTCGGCGGCGCGGTTCATGTAGACGCAGCACTGCCGGATATCCATGACAAACAGCGCGGCGGTGGCGTTCTCGCAAACATCGCGCAGGTGCGCGGACACGTGCTGCTCAAGGGGCCCGGTCATGGTGGCTATCAGTTAATTTCAAACCGACAAGTATAGCCTCGATGTCCCAAGGGTGCGCGCCCGATAGTGATCAAAAGAAAACGGCGCCGGAGGCGCCGTTTGTGGACAGTCTGGTTAGAACAGGTCGCTGGCCGGAGCCGGCTTGGGCGCCGGCGGTTTAGGCTTGGCAGCCGCCTTGGCGGGCGCCGCCTTGGCCTCGCCCTGCTTCGCCGCGGCCGGCTTGGCGTCGGCCAGCTTGGCAGCCGCAGGCTTGGCAGCCGCAGGCTTGGCGCTGTCGGCCTTGGTGTCGGAACCCGGCGACGCATGCACGCCCTCGGCCACGGCCACGGCGCCGCCTGCCACCGGTGTCGGGGCGGCAGACTTGGACACGGCGGCAGCGGCGGCAGCAGCGGCCTTCTTCTGCTCATGGTTCGGCTCGACCATCGGCATGATGGTGGGCGCCAGGGTGGCCAGCAGCTGCACCGGCAGCGCGCTGGTGAAGTCGTACTTGCCCGATTCGGGTCCATGCACATAGGCGGTCATGGAACCGAAGAAGCGCTCGCCGATGTTAAAGACAAACGTGGCGGAACGGTTCACGTAGCGCGACGAGATCACCCCGCCGCCGCGCGCATACACTTCGAAGCGCTGGTCGCCCGTACCGGTCTTGCCGCCCACCGCCACCACGGAACCGTCCGCCATCTGGAAGGCGGTCTTGACGCGCTTGGCGGTGCCGTCGCTGACCACGCCGCGGATCTCGTTGGCCGTCACGCGCGCCACTTCGGGCGCCAGCACCTGCTCGGCCACGGTGTGCTTGCCGTCGCGGACCAGGGTTTCGTACGGGGTGCCGCGCGCGAAGTGCAGCGAATCGACGCGCTCGATGGGTTTGCGCAGCCCGCCGTTGACGACGATGCCCATCATCTCGGCCAGCGCGGACGGACGGTCGGCCGAGGCGCCCAGCACGGTCGCGTACGAGGGCACCAGCGAATCGAACGGGTAGCCCATCTTCTTCCACTGCGCGTGGATCTTCAGGAAGGCTTCCACTTCCAGCAGGCCAGCGATGCGCTTGTCCTGGGCGTGCTTGCGGTGGGTCTTGAACAGCCACGAATAGACTTCCTGGCGCTCCTTCACGCTGGCCGCGATCATCTGGTCGTAGGTGGTCTTCGGATGCGTGCGCAGGTAGCCCACCAGCCACAATTCGAGGGGGTGGACGCCGGCCAGGTAGCCGCGGTCGGCCAGCGACATCACGTCCGGCGCGAAGGTCTCGAACATCTTGGCGCTCTTTTCTTCCTCCACCTCGTTGGACGAATCCAGGTTGGCGTCCAGGAAGGCGCGGAACTGCTGCAGGTTGGCCGTCGGCGCGATGGTCCGGTGGATGGCCGCCAGGCGCGTCGGGTTCTTGCGCCGGCCGTCCAGCAGCACGGCTTCGGCGGCCGCCGCGTCCTTGCCCTTGTACTTGGCCCAGAACTTGTTCAGGAATTCGGTGCCCTCGCGGTCGGCAAAGCGCGACAGGTATTCGCTGCGGCGCGGATCGTCGGCGTCGGCCAGCAGCGCGGCCGAGGAGCCGGGCAGCTGGAACATGTAGTAGCGCACGATGTCGCGCATCATCCGCACGAACAGCAGGTTGGTCGAATTGCGCAGGCCCTCGCGCACCGTCAGGATGCGGGTGTTATCGAGTTTGCTGAAGTTGCCGAACGTGAGAATGCCGCCGTTGGTGAAGAAGCCTTCGCCCGGATTGCCCGAATACTTGCGCTCCATGGCGGCATTGAGCATCTCGGTCAGGCCGCGCTGTTCGGGGTTCGGGTTGGCGATCAGGTAGTCCAGCGCCCAGCGCGACAGCGCATCCTTCGGGTCCACCGTGACGCCCGCCAGCTCCTGCGCCGACTTGGACGCATAGCGCTTGTGCAGCTGGTTGATGATGTCCAGGTAGGTGATCAGGCTGCGCAGCTTGGCCGTGGAACCCAGGTCCAGCTTGGCGCCATCGTTGATGTCCAGCGGCTGGTCGTAGTTATCGGTCTGCACGCGCAGGTAGTTGACCTTGTCGCCCCGTTCCAGCAGGGTGAAGCTGTACACCACGTTGGCCGGATCGCCATTGCCCAGCATGCCCTTGCCGGTCAGGCCGGCGGCGGCGGCCTGCTCGCCGTCGCGCAGGCTGCGCAGCTTGGCCGTGACGGCTTCCTGCACGCGCGCGTCCAGGGTGGTCACCACCGACAGGTCGAGGCGGTCCAGGTTGTACAGGCGCGATTCGCCCAGCATGTTGCCGAGGTAGGCGCGCACCGCGTTGGCGGCCTTGCGCGACACGAAGCTGTTCGGCTCGGGCGGCAGCACGCCGGTGGCGGTGGACGGATGCAGCTTGACGCCCAATGCCAGGTCGCGCAGCTGCGGCGTGATCACGCCCGCCTGCGCCAGCACGCGCAGGTGCACGTTCGAGAGCTCTTCCAGGTCCTGCGCGCCGGCGCCCAGATAGTGGGCCGGGCGGCGCTGGGCGATCATCAGCGACAGCGCCTGCTTGTAGGCCAGCGCCGCTTCAGGCGTGGTGATGGGGCCCTTCAGTTCGCGGTTGACGGAGGCGAAGTCGCGCCCGTACCAGACCCACATGCCGTCGCCGATGCCGTTCACTTCGCCGTAGCCCAGCTTGGCCGACAGCGGCACCGTGTTCAGGTAGTCCACCACGATCTTGCGGCGCACATTGGTGGTGTCCTCGCCGTACTGGTAGGAGCGCAGCGTGGCCGAGACCATCTGGCGCAGCTTTTCCGACAGCGAGCCGGTGCGCCCTTCGGGCGAGTGGCGGTATTTCTCGATCTGGGTAGCCAGGGTGCTGCCGCCGGCCGAGCGCCGATCGCTGCCCGAGAAGATGTGCAGCGACTTGTCGAACACCGCTTTCGAGAAGCGGTCCCACTCCACCGCCGGATTGCGCTTCGGGTAGGTGGGGTCGAGCAGTTCGCGGTTCTCGATGAACAGCAGGCTCTTGACCAGCAGGGCCGGCGCATCGTCGAACTTGTCGTACACGCGCTCGGGATAGCGCGCCGAGAACAGCGGCTGAGCGTGCGCGTCGTAGATGTCCAGGCCCGCGCGGGTCTTCTCGCGATAGGTGGCGAACAGGCCCATGTCGGCCAGCTCCACCATCTTGGGCGACATGCGCGCCTGCGATTCGATCACGTAGTCGCGGCTGGCCAGGCGCTTCAGGTAGTCCGGCATGCTGGAGTAGCCCAGGCGCTCGTCGTACGGGCTCTCCTTGGGGAAGCGGATCGCATTGCTGGCGCCCTTCTCCACCCGGTAGCTGACCTTCTGCGCGATGCCGGCGAAAAAGCGCGCCTGCATGGCCGAGGTGCGCGACTCGTAGTAGCCCCAGCCGGCCAGCAGCACCAGCAGCATCAGGAGCAGCAGCACCAGCGCCGGCTTGATGCGGCGCTTTCTGGGCGGCGCTTCGGCCGGCTCGGGCGTGTCGCCTTGCGGCGGCTGGGGTTTTTCTTCGGTGACGAGCGACAAATGCGGATGGGCGGGGGTGGTCTCGGTCACCTGCTCCGGCTCGTCATGCGCCACGGCCGGCCCCATCGCCGCGGCGGCCCGCAACCTGCGTACCGCGCGCGTGACAAGAAAAGGACGCCTTAAACTCTCTGTATGTTCCATGCTGGCTCAACCGGTCTGTTTCATTCGTTGTTGCAATCACTGCGTCGAGCTGCGCCATCGCGGCAACCGGTTTCCAAGTGATCGTATTCAATCGTCTGCGCCATCGTCTGGCTATAAAAATAATTCAATTTCGCCCAGTGTGCGGAGCGCATTTTCGCGCCCATTTCACAGTGCTCCCATAGGTATCATTGCACCACAACGCACCCGCGTTCACGCTGCAAGGGGCAAGAAAAGTTGATCGGCCGCTTTGTTTTTCGCAAAAAAACAACGGCTGAGTACGCTCTTAAAAAGTTGCCATAGCGAATCAAACAACCCTTGTGAGCAGAACGAAAATAGCCGCTTGCCAAGCTGCCTGGTGGCGGTCAGACCGGGCGATATTCGGCCCCCAGCCGGTCCAGTTCCGCACACATCCGTTCAAACGCGGCGTGCGCCTGCGCGGGCTCGCCCTTCACGCCCAGTTCGATATGGCGGCGGGTCTGGGCGTCGCCCACGCTGGGCAGGCTGAACACCTTCACCAGCGCGAACTGCGCTTCCAGTTCTTCCATCATGGGCGTCAGCCTGGATTCGGCCTGCTCGAACACCAGCACCGCATGTTCGCTCCTGGCCTGGCGGTTGAACAGCTCGCTGTAGTGCTGGTCCAGCACCCAGGCGATCATCGGCCAGGCCATCACCGGAAAGCCCGGCACGAAGTGATGGGTGCCGACCGTGAAACCGGCGATCCGGTTGTACGGGTTGGGAATCAGGCTGGCGCCTTCCGGGAACTCGGCCATCTTCAGGCGGTGCAGGTTCTCGGGCGACTGCAGGTCCGCCGTGCCACCGGCTTCCTGCGCCATTTCGACGATGCGCTCCTGGATGTTGCGCGCCCCTTCCGGATGCAGCACCAGCGCGCGGCCCAGCGCCTCGGCCGCGCAGCGGCGCGTGTGATCGTCCGGGGTGGCGCCGATGCCGCCGCAGGAGAACACGATGTCGCCGCTGGCCATGGTGCGACGCAGGGTTGCCGTGATCCGCTCCGGATCGTCGCCCACGTACTCGGCCCAGGCCAGCTGCAGCCCCCGTTCGGCCAGCAGTTCGACGACCTTGGGAAAGTGCTGGTCGCGCCGTTTGCCCGACAGGATCTCGTCCCCGATGATGATCAAACCGATGGCCATCTGCCTCACCTATCTATGTATAGTCGTTATCTCTTTGACTAGTTTGCCACGAAATCGGATTTCGCATCGGACGCGTCCGCGACGCGCAGGTCGGCCAGCGCCTGCAGGCAGTAATACTGGAACCACAGGCCGGTGAACATGAAGATCAGCACGTACAGCCAGACCGACAACGCGGCCAGGAAGGGAAACAGCACGATCGAGAGCACCGTGCCGAACACCCAGGCGATGCCGGGCAGCGCGCCCAGGGCGCCGGACACCATGCCGATGGCCAGGAGCGGCAGGCGGCGCGTGCGCGCGATCGTCGCGCGCTCCTCCGCGCTGGCGTGATCGGCCAGCGCGTCATAGCTCATCACGCGCGCCGTCAGCCAGCCCCACAGCACCACCTGGAACAGCAGCGCCACCGGCGGCAGCGCGTACAGGGGCAGGCTGACCAGCCACAGCACGGCGAACAGGGCAAAGCCGGACAGGTTCACCATCAGGCTGCCGACCAAGCTGCCGCCCTGCTTCTTCAGCAGTTGCGGGAACTGACGCTGCGATACGTGGCGCACGATCACCGGCATGGCCACGATCCCGATGAACAGCAGGGCGGTGAGGATCATCAGCGGCAGGAGCAGCAGCATGGCCAGGAGCGGCACGATCAGGGTCTTGAGCGCGGACAGGCCCAGGCCGGCCAGCACGCTGTTGGAAGCGCGGTGCAGGTCATGCGCCTCGAACTGGCTCTGCATCCAGTCGAGGAAAGGCTGGAAGCCCAGGTACAGCGCCACGCCCCACACGGCCAGGGACAGCGCGAACGGCAGCAGCGACAGCAGCAGGATCTTGCCGCTGAACTGGGACTTGAGGGCGCGGCCGTAGGCGATCAGCACAGCGCGGGAGGAAGCTTGGGTCATGGTGGATAGCACACTTGTGGTAACAGGAGCGCAGTGTAGCCTAGCGCGCGGTCGATAGCGCTTTGACACGCCATGGACTACAATCGGCCACTTCGTGTATCACCCGATAACACCCTGGACCAGATCTCCTCAACTCCACACCTCAACACCAAGGATCAACATGTCGACCACCACCACCGCATCCGGCCTCCAGTATGAAGACACCCGCGTCGGCGAAGGCGCCGAAGCCAAGGCCGGCCAGTACGTCACCGTGCACTACACCGGCTGGCTGCGCAACGACGACGGCACCCAGGGCGCCAAGTTCGACTCCAGCAAGGACCGCAACGACCCGTTCCAGTTCTCGCTGGGCGCCGGCCAGGTCATCCGCGGCTGGGACGAAGGCGTGCAGGGCATGAAGGTGGGCGGCGCCCGCCGCCTGACCATCCCGGCCAGCCTGGGCTACGGCGCGCGCGGCGCCGGCGGCGTGATTCCGCCCAACGCCACCCTGATCTTCGACGTCGAACTGCTGGACGTATAAGGAGCCCCCATGAGCTTGCAGGAACAATTCGCCCAGGCCCAGGCCGACTCCAAGAACCTGTCCGAGCGCCCGGACAACATGACGCTCCTGAAGATCTACGCGCTGTACAAGCAGGCCACGGTGGGCGACGCCAGCGGCGAACGCCCAGGCATGACCGACATGGTCGGACGCGCCAAGTTCGACGCGTGGGCAGGCTTGAAAGGCACCTCGCAGGACGAGGCCATGCAGCAGTACATCGACCTGATCGAAGACCTGAAGGATTGATCGCCTTCCTTCTTCCCTGCCAGGGTGTTCACACGGCCTGCGTGAACACCTTGCGCATCTTTTCCGCGACCTTGGCCTTGATGGTCGCGGCCATCACGCTCATCGGAAAGCCCAGCTTGATCGACATGTGAGCCTGATGCTCCTGCAAGGTCAGCGCGCCCGTCACGCCGCTGCGCTCGAAGCGCAGCACATTGCCGTCCCAGCGGCATGCCAGTCCATATTCCCGCGCGATCTTGTCGGCCACGCTTTGCGCGGCGCTGCGTGCGCGTTCGAGTGTCAGTGCGTGTTCCTGCACGATGCTGATGGCGGCCATGGACTTCCTTTCAAAACGAAGGCGGCATGATAACGCATCAGTGCGGAATCTATAATGGGCCTCTTCCCCACTCTCCGTGACCACCATGACCGACATCGAACTCATCGCGGCAGTCCTGTTTGGCCTGGCGCTGGCCCATACCTTCGCCGCCAAGACGTTCGAGAAGCTGGCCGATCGCTTCCCGCGCCACGCGGGGCTGTTCCACTTTTTCGGCGAAGTGGAAGTGGTGTTCGGCATGTGGGCGGTGGTGCTGCTGGTGTGCATGGCGATTGTCAGCGGCGGCGAGGCCGCGATCGGCTATGCCGAATCGCGCACCTTCACCGAACCGCTGTTCGTGTTCGTCATCATGGTGGTGGCCGCATCGCGCCCGGTGCTGGTCACGATGGGCCGCCTGATCGATGCGATGGCCCGCCTCGTCCCCTTGCGCACCGCCCTGGTCAAGGTGTGGCTGGGTCTCGCGCTGGTGCCGCTGGCCGGCTCCGCGGTGACCGAACCGGCCGCGATGACGCTCGCCGCCCTGATGCTCGCTCCCACTGCATTTCGCAAGGACATGCCCGAATGGCTGAAGTACGCGGCGCTCGGGGTGCTGTTCGTGAACGTGTCCATCGGCGGCACGCTGACCTCGTTCGCCGCCCCGCCGGTGCTGATGGTGGCCAAGACCTGGCACTGGGACAGCGCGTTCATGGCCACCACCTTCGGCTGGCGCGCCGCGCTGGCGGTCCTGATCAATGCGACGGTCGTGACCTGGCTGATGCGCCGGCATATCCTCGATACGCCCGATGCGCCGGCAGCGCCGGTGCCGCTTCCGGTGGCGGCGATCCACCTCGCTTTCCTGGCCGGCGTGGTGCTGTTCGCCCACCACCCGGTGATCTTCCTGGGCCT
>JBKHWY010000194.1:0-8193 GCA_046566285.1 Gammaproteobacteria bacterium
CCTGTGCGCCTCGGTGATCGGCAACCAGTTGTGGAACATGGCCAGCCGCCGCATCCCGGTCACGCTGTCCGGCCAGCTGATTTTGTTCGAGACGCTGTTCGCGCTGCTGTACGGCTTCCTGTTCGCGCAGCGCTGGCCGCGCCCGCTGGAAACGGCGGCGCTGGTGCTGCTGATGGGCGGGGTGGCCTGGGCCGTGCGGGCCCATGTGGCTGAGGAAGAACTCGTGCCAGAGTAATTTCCAAAGTTCATTTCTTCTGAAAAATCATGCACTTACGACATTTGATGGGTGATCTCGTCCTACAAAAATGTTGCGAGTACGCCTACTCAACTTCACAATCGTCGCGTTTAAGATGGCCTCACTTGCTCGCGACGTCCGGCGGTTTCAAGGCAATCGCAAGTTCGCGTGAGAAGTACTTTCTAACCCAAAAAATGTAAGGAGTACACATCATGGCAAGCAACAACCAAGGCGGTAACAAAGGCGGCAACAACCAGGGCGGCAACAAGCAGAGCGACACCAGCAACCGCGGTTTCGCATCGATGGACCCACAAAAGCAGCGTGAAATCGCCTCCGAAGGCGGCCGCGCAGCCCACGCTTCGGGCAACGCCCACGAATTCACCTCGGAAGAGGCACGTGAGGCCGGCAAATTGAGCCATGGCGGCAACAAGCAAAGCGGCTCGGGCGGCTCGCGCGGCGGTTCTTCCGGCGGCTCGCGCTCGAAGTAAGTCACTTGCCTGCTGATGACGTCACCCCCCGGTGACTGAATCGAGCAAGATAGCCCACGCTACGGCGCGGGCTATCGGCGTTGTTCAGGCTTTTCAGAAATCGCGCACATCCACGACCGGGTCGGCACCGAAGCCGTCGCTGAGCAGATAGTCCATCAGCTGGGCCGCGCACTCGCCCGGCGCCGTCAACTCCCCATTGCGTTTCAGGTCCACGAAGCGTTCCCGCATCGGGAACAGCTGGGTATCCGTCGCGCGGATCTCGGCCTGCATGGCCGTATCGATGATGCCCGGCGCGACGCTGGCAATCCGCAAGCCCGGTTCCGCGTCGAGGGCAGCCGCGCGCGCATGGTGATCCAGCGCCGCCTTGGTGGCGCAATACACGCTCCAGCCCGAGTAGGCGCTGCGCCCGGCCCCGCTGGACACATGCAGGATGCGCCGTTCGCCCGGCTGGCGCGCCACGGCCGCCGCCAGCATCAAGGGCGCCGCCACATTGAGCGCCAGCGTATGCCCGACCGCCAGCGGGTCCTGGCGACTCATGGGCCCGATCGGCTGGACACTGCCGGCGTTATTGATCAACAGGGTGTGCTCACAGCCGCGCAGAAAGTCCGCCAGGCCGCCGCTGGCCAGCCAGGCGCCCAGCGCGCTGCTGTCGGCCAGGTTCAGCTGGAATTGCGTGACCCGATCCGGGTACTGGTCGGCCAGCGCCTGTGCGTGACCGCGTGCCAGGGCCAGCACCGGAATACCGCGTTCGGCCAGCGCCTGCGCCAGCGCGGCGCCCAGGCCATGGGTATGTCCCGTGACGATTGCTTTCATTGTGCTTCTCCTTTGCGGTCGTTCGCCGTGATGGCGCGATGATACCGGCACGGTGAGCGGAACGGATAGCGGACGCGCGCCCGCATCGGGGCTCGCTTATACTCGGGCCATCGCCACCCATGCACGAATGCCATGGAAGACCTCAATACTGCCCCGCATGCCGGCAGCATCACCGCCGAGCACCTGGCCGAACTGGCCCAGGCTAAACAGCTGCTGGAAAACCCCGGCTACGTCAGCCGCGTCACCGACATGATCGGCATGCCGCTGGAGGCGGCCGTCAACAAGCTGCCCGCCGCGGTGAAGGCACGCATCGCCGACCTCACCACCGCGTCGCTGGGCAAATGCATGGATGTGGCCAGCGCTACCCTGCGCGGCGGCGCCGAACGCCCGGCCACACGGCTGCACAGCGCGGCGGTGGCCTTGACGGGGGCAGCCGGCGGCGTATTTGGTCTCGCGGGCCTTGCGGTGGAATTGCCGGTGACGACGGTATTGATGCTGCGCTCGATCGCCGACATCGGGCGCGCCAATGGCGAGGCCATCGGCAGCACCGAAGCGCAGCTGGCCTGCCTGATGGTGTTCTCGCTGGGTGGGCCGTCCAAGGCCGACGATGCGGCCGAATCCGGCTACTACGCGGCGCGCATCGCGCTGTCCAAGGCGATTGCGGAAGCCAGCAGCTACCTGACCAAAAACACGCTGGGCAAGCACAGCGCCCCGGCCATCGTACGCCTGATCTCGATGATCGCAGCGCGCTTCAATGTCCAGGTCTCGCAGAAGGCCGCCGCGATGATGGTGCCGATTGTCGGCGCGGCCGGCGGCGCGGTCCTGAACACGCTGTTCATCAACCACTTCCAGGACATGGCGCGCGGCCACTTCACGGTGCGCCGGCTGGAACGGGCATATGGCGCGGAGGCCGTGCGCGCGGCCTATCAGGCACTGGGCTAGGCCTGGCGCATGGCGCCACGCCGTACCCTGCTAATTGGGCTAGGGGCTAGCCTGGGCGAGCCGCGCTGCGGCGCGCCCGGCTAATGGTGTAATGCAGGCTGGAAGGCTGCAGGTTGGCGTCGAAGCTGACGGTTTCCAGTTCGCTGCCGGCCACCAACATGGCGCTGATCGAAAACTGGATGCTGTTAATCGCGTCCTCGCGCACTTCCAGCGCCGCCTTCACGTTTTTCAGGCGCGGCTCATGGCGCAGGATGGCCTGCTCCAGGCAGGCGCAGATGTGCGCGCGGTCGGTGGGGCTCGACAGCGAGCGCCCGGCGAAGTCGGTCAGGCCGTAGGTGAGCAGCGACGCGGCGCAGGCATCGAAACCCTTCAGGTCGGCATCCTCGACGATGGTGCGGGTGTTGAGCAGCGACTCCAGGTCGCGCGCCACCGCGTCCTTGAGTTCATCGACGGATTGCAGGGCCAGCGTGGCGCCGGCCTGCTGGGTGTCGAACAGGCGCTCGAAGAATCCGGGTGGGCGTCCGCGCATGGGGCTCTCGCGTCAAGGAATGGTCAAGCCTGGATCGCGGCCAGCAGCTCGGCCACCAGGCGCAGCGACACTGACAGTTCATCCAACTGGAAGTGCGGACGCAGAAACGACACCGCGCGGTACACGCCGGGGCGACCGGCCACTTCCGACACGTGCACCGATGCCGCGCGCAAGGGGAACTGGGCCTTGCGCTCCTGGCTGGCGTCGTCGTCCAGCAGCACATAGCGGGTCACCCAGCGGTTCAGGTAATCCTCCACTTCCGACGCGCACACGAAGCTGCCCACCTTGGCGCGCATCATCACCTTCATGTAGTGGGCGATGCGGGAGACGGCAAAGATGTATTGCAGCTGGGCCGACAGCACCGCGTTGGCGTTGGCCGCCTCGGTGTCGTAGCGCTTGACGCGCTGGGCCGACTGGGCGCTGAAGAAGGCCGCGTACTCGCTGCCCTTGCAGAACACCAGCGAGATGAAGCCCAGGTCCGACAGTTCCTTCTCGCGCCGGTCGCTGATCACCGCGTCCACCGGGCACTTGGCCGCGACCGTGTGGCCGCCCATGTGGAAGCCGTCCACCCACAGGTCGTCCACCAGGCCGCCGCCCTTCGCGCCCCGGATGGCCGCGCACCAGCCGTAGTCGATGAAGGCGCGCGTCAGGCGCACGCCGAAGGCGTACGACGCATTGCACCACAGGTGGGCAGCATCGTCGCCGGCGTCCACGTCCTCGGTGTAGGCGAAGCCTTGCGGGCAGTTGCCGTGCACCGGGTGGTACGGCAGCCGGGCCAGGAAGCGCGGCAGGGCCAGGCCGACGTAGCGCGCATCCTCGGTGTCGCGGAAGGTTTTCCAGCGCGCGTAGTCGGCCGTCTCGAACACCTTGGCCAGGTCGCGCGGGCCGGACAGCTCGGCATAGCGCTCCACGCCGAACATGCCGGGGGCGGCGGCCGCGATGAAGGGCGCGTGCGCGGCCGCCGCGATGTGCGACATCTGCTCGAGCAGGTACAAATCGGCCGGCTGGCGCGAGATGTCGAAGTCGCCGATCAGGGCGCCGTAGGGCGAGCCGCCGAAGGTGCCGAATTCTTCCTCGTACACGCGGCGAAACACGGTGCTGTGGTCGAAGTCGAGCGCGCTCTGGAAGTCCTTGATCAGTTCCTTCTTGGTGATGTTCAGCACCCGGATCTGCACGCCGCCCTGGCCGGCATCGTCGCCCACCAGGTAGCGCAGTCCCATCCAGGTTGCTTCCAGCTGCTGGAAGCGCGGCGCGTGCAGGATCGCGTCCATCTGCCGGCAGAACAGCTGGTCCAGCTCGGCCAGGGTGGCGTCGATGCGGGCGATGCGCTCGTCCAGGCTGGCCTCCCGGTCGGCTTCAAGGTCGACCAGCAGGCGCGCGCCGAGGTCCTGTTCCAGCGCGCTCGATTCGACGACGTCGTCCAGCAGGCAAGCGGCCGCGCTCATGGCAGGTCCAGGACGGCGCCTTGCAGCAGCCGGGCGCGCAGCGCCTCGATGCGTTCGCGCGCTGCCAGCAGCTTGCGCAAGGGCTCCACCTGGGCCGCGACGGCTTCGGGACGGAAGTCCTCCATCGCGCGAAAGCGCAGGTCGACTTCAAAGCGGGAATCGTCGTTGTCGATCAGGTTGGCGACCTGGAAGCGCGCGCGCGGCTCGATGGCGCGCAGCACTTCGTCGAAGCTGTCGGGGGCGATGGCGACAAAGCCGCGTTCCTTGACGCGGCGCTTGTCCACTTCCGAGTCGCCCGCCACATCGGCCAGCACGCCAACCACGAAGGGCAGTTCGCGCGCCTCGATGCCATGGCCGACATCGACGTCATAAGTCATCTGGACGCGCGGGGCGTCCAGCTGGGTGGGGCGGGGTTTGCGCCGGGCGGATCGTTCAGGCCGTTGCATGCATCCTCCTTGCAGAATGGAGGCATTGTAGGCGCGGGCTTGGGTCGATTATTGACGACCAGCAAGTTTCATGTAGGCAATTACCCCGTCAGGACGCCGGGCGTTCGATGCGTTTCAGGCGCTGGCCCAGCACGCCCCACACAACGGGCTCGCCATCGACCTGGCCCACCAGCGCCCAGCCGGTGCCGATCTTCTCGACGGTGACAGGGGTTTCCAGCTCGGCCGACACCTTCTCGGCCCAGCCGGCGGCCGCGCCGCGGCCCTTGAACAGTTCATTGCCCTCGTAGACGACGGTGGCGTCGAACACGGAAGCTGCAAATACGGTAGCCATCGATTGTGTCCCGAGTATCACGAACGGGGCGGAATCGCCAGGCCGGCCGCCACGGCGGGACGCGCCACGAAAGCCTTGACCACGCGCTGCACGTTGGCGAAGTCCTGGTAACCCACCAGTTCGCCCGCGCCGTAGAACTCCACCAGGTTGCGCACCCACGGGAAGATGGCGATGTCGGCGATGGTGTACTCGTCGCCCATGATCCACTGCTTGCCTTCCAGGTGACGGTCCAGCACACCCAGCAGACGCCGGCTTTCATTGACATAGCGGTCGCGCGGACGCTTGTCCTCGAAATCCTTGCCGGCGAACTTGTGGAAAAAGCCCAGCTGGCCGAACATCGGGCCGATGCCGCCCATCTGGAACATCACCCACTGGATCGTCTGGTAACGCAGGGCCGGATCCTGCGGCAGCAGCTGGCCGGTTTTCTCGGCCAGGTAGATCAGGATGGCGCCGGATTCGAACAGCGGCAGCGGCTGGCCGCCGGGGCCGTTCGGGTCGATGATGGCGGGGATCTTGTTGTTGGGGTTGAGCGAAATGAATTCCGGCGTCAGCTGGTCGTTGGTCTCGAAACTGACCAGGTGGGCCTCGTAGGGCAGCCCGACTTCTTCCAGCATGATCGAGACCTTCACGCCGTTGGGCGTGGGCAGCGAATACAGCTGCAGGCGGTCGGCATGGCGCGGCGGCCATTTCTTGGTGATGGGGAACGCAGAGAGATCGCTCATTGGCTTCGCTTTCGAATGAAGAACTGACACGGCAAGGCTGACTGAACCTTGCCTGAACGTTAACGAAACGAGTTTAGCACTTTGCGCTCAGTGGTGCTGGCCGTGGGCTCAAGGGGCCGGTCCGGCCGCCTGGCTGAGTTCATCGGTGCTGGCCAGGTAGCCCTCGTCGGCCGCCAGCTGCACGTCCGGCGGCAAGCTTTCGTGTTCGCGCGCGCGCGCCAGCAGCACCTGCACCACGTCGATCTTGTGCCGTACCGCCTGTTCCAGCGAGGCGCGCGTGAGCACCTCGGGCAGCATCAGTTCGCACTCCCCGGCCGCGCGCACGGCCGGATGGCCGGCGTCCAGCGCCTGGCCACCATGTTCGTCCAGCAGCGTGAGCACCTTGCGCAGGCCCCGCTCCAGTTGTTCCAGTCGTGCCGACTCCATCGCATCCCTCCTCGCATCCATACTCAAGATTGCGGATGAAATACGGGCCGGCGTACGCCGGCCCGTGCTCACTAACGATCAACCCACCCGGGCTTAGCGTGCGCGCAGCTGCTGGACGCGACGCACCGGCGGCACGGCGGCCACGGCTGCCAGGTCGGCGACTTCCTCGTCGACGCCGTTAGCCACCGACACCACTGCGATATCGGACGAAGCGGCCAAGGCGTCGGCCGGCTCCTCGACCGGTGGCGCCACCGGACGCAGCCCGCGCGGATTGACGGCCGCCTTGGCCATCAGCGCGCACATCTGCTCGGCGGTGCGGTCCCACGAGGTGTTGGCCACCACCTGGCGCATCTTGCCGATCATGGCGGCGCGCTGCTCCGGCGTCTGGGCCAGCATCTCTTCGCAGGCGGCGATGAATTCCTGCTCGGTCGACGCGATCGGAACGATATGGCCATAGGGCTTCACCACGTCGGTGATCGGGGTCGACACGGCCGGCAGTTCGGCGGCCATGTATTCCAGGATCTTGGTCGGGCTGATGAACTTGGTCGAATCGTTGATCGCGAACGGCAGCAGGCAGACATCCCAGCCGGCCAGGAACTTGGGCAGTTCGTCGTACGAACGCTGGCCCGCGTAGTGAATGTTCGGACGCTGCGGCAGCGAAGCCGGGTCGATCTTCACGACCGGGCCGACCATCACCAGTTGCCATTCCGGATGGGCATCGGCCAGCGCGCCGAGCATACCGGCATCGAAGCGCTCGTCGATGACTCCGTAGAAGCCGAGGCGCGGCCGCGGCAGATGGGCGAACTCGGGATGCTCGGCGCTGCGGTCCAGGGCCTGGCCGAAGTGCTTGACGTCCACGCTGGACGAGAAGCAGTGCGCGTTGGCGTGGCGGTTCTTCTTCGCTTCGTACAGGCTGGGGCCACCGGTGAAGACCACGTCGGCGATCGACAGCAGCGCGGTTTCGCGCTGCAGCAGCTGCTTGGGCGCGTTCTTGAAGGCGGCCAGTTCGTCCATGCAGTCGTACACCACCAGGCTGGGGTGCAGGGCTTGCAGCAGCGGCAGCGCCATCGGGGTGTAGAACCAGACGATCGGATTTTCACCCGGTGGTGCCAGTTCGGCCAGGAGCGGCTGCAGCAGCGGGATCTGGTCGTCGTGGAAGCCGGCCGCATGCACGGGGGTGTGCGGCTTGACCACGGTGATGTTGGCCGCCGGCTGGTAGCGCTCCAGGCGGCTCTCGCCTTCCGAGAAGACCGGCTCTTCGACGTAGATCACCTTGTGGTGCTTGGCCATGCGGGTCATCAGGTGCTGTGGACGCTGAAAGACGAAATCCCAGCGCAGGTGGCAGAACACGATAATGGTAGACATAGGATACCTTTCCGCCCTCGTTCGGGCTGATTCATGAGTCGACGATCTATGGTTTTAGTTTTACTTTTATAGTTACTGCCCTCCCCCATCCGCGTCGCTATGGCGGGGCGAGGATGCGGGCCAGCTCATTGGAGCGTGGTCCGCGCCGGACTGGATTCGGATGGGGCATCGTCACTCCTCCGGCTGGATGTTGCGCGTCGCCGCGCTGATCTGTTCGAGCGGGATCTTGGGGGTCCGGTCCGCGCACAGGAGGCCATTGGCTTCCTGGAAGGTGTCGGCGAACTGGGTGTAGCAAAATCCGCTGAACAGGATGGTTTCGTTGGCCACCTGCAAGAGGCGGCGGTAGTGGGCCCGGAACGCTTCGTCGCTCTCGGCGCGCGAATAGCCCCAGGTGTGCTCCGGCTGCAAGCCCTTGTCGTAGGCGATGCCGCCGAATTCGGTCAGCACGATC
>JBKHWY010000195.1:0-8111 GCA_046566285.1 Gammaproteobacteria bacterium
CAGGTGGTACTTGGCCGCGCTCTCGACAAAGAAGTCGTAGGTCAGGCCCATCGACGCGAAGGTCATGGCCTGGTAGACCCGCATGGCCTCGGCGTATTCGCGCGCCGTCAGGTAACCGTGCTGGAAGCCGCGTTCGAAAGGTTCGCCGGCAATCCTCAGGTGGATCCAGCCGTCGCGATCGGTGCGCTTGGCTTTTTCCAGCCAGCCGCGTTCCTGCGTCGTCAGCGTTTCGGTATGCAATTGGTTCATGGTCATTCTCCGGTGAGACTGAAAGGGCGGCATCAGGTGGCGGACGTGGGCGCCCAGCTGCTGTACTGCGGATAGTCGGCGTAGGTAAAGCCGTTCAGGAAAGTGGCGCCGGTGTTCTGCAGCACGTTGATCACGGCGTCGAGCGCCAGCCGCAGGGCCGGTTCGGTCCAGCCGCCTTCCACCGAATAGCCTTCGCCGGCGAAATACAGGCCGGAGGTGGCGCTGTACTGCTGGTTGTAGCTCAGCAGGCTGTAATCGAGGTTCCAGCTGCGTTCGCGATACAGCTTGGCGCAGCCGCGGTAGCTGGGCTGCTGTTCCCAATGGATTACTACGGGTGTGCTGGTGTCGACGAACTGCGAGATCGTGGTGTTGATGTTGCTGCAGCTGAGCAGGATACTGTCGAGCTTTTGCAGGCACATGGCGGCCAGCGCGGCGTCGTCCTGGTTGGCCTCGAACTTGGCCGCGTCGTCTTCCCAGGTGTAGCTGACCAGCAGCACGCCGGGGTCCTGGCGCTCGCCCACGGTGACGGCCATGCCGTACACGTCCTGCAGGTAGGTGTCGGTGTTGATCACTTGCGGAATCGGGTCGCCGTTGGGATTGGCGGCTTCCCAGTAGCGTTCCTTGAGCGGGTAGAACACCTTGCAGCTGGTGATCCAGTGCGATTCCTTCATGCTCAGCTGGACCGCCGCCGGCAGGGTGGTCTGGTCGTAGCCCTGGAACATGCTGTTGAGTTCCAGCGCCCAGGTCGAGGAGGTGACGATCACCGCATCGTATTGCTTGCCGCCCGCAAAAGCAGGCGACAAAATCGTGGTGGTGCTGCCGGTGCGGCAGATGGCGCTGGCCGGATTCTGGGTGTAGATGTTGATACCCGGCAGTTCCTTGGAGGCGTCATACAGCGACATCTGGTTGACCTGGGTGCTCACGACCGGCTGGTACAAGAGGCTCTCGGCCACGCTCTGCAGGCCGAGGTAGTTCGGCGAGGGCAGCGGATTGCCCAGGTTGTCCGTCACCTGGTCCTGGTAGTGCGGGCCGGGATTGAAGCTGCCGTTGTCGAACAGGCCCTGCACCAGCTGGTGGTGGCTGGCAAAGCCGAACAGCAGGGTGCGGATGGGGTACAGGGCCGAAATGTCGAAGAAGGCGCCCCAGCCGCCGTCGCCGGCGCCGATCACGTAGAAATCCCAGGCCTGCTGTTCGTTCATGCCCAGGCCGCCGAAATTGCCCGGCTGCGAGGGGTCGTAGGACGATATCGCCGGCATGTAGGCCAGCTCGCGGAAATTAATCGTCCAGTATTGCTGCACCAGCGCCTGCCAGAACGGTTCCCACTGCGCGGTGCCGTACAGGGGCGCGGCCGCCTCGGTCAGCATGGTGGCGAAGTGTTCCCACAGCTGGTAGATCTGGGCCAGCTCGGGCGAGGGCGGCAGCGTGTTGCCATCGGGGTTATTCCAGATCAGCAGGGTCGGGTCGCCCGACACCGACGGCCCCAGGCCATTGTTCATGTAGATGCCGGTGGAGGCCACCGCGGTGGAGCCGGGGTCGGGGAAGTCCTGCGTGGTGACGCCAAACAGGCTGCAGTAATAGTCCAGCACGCAGGCCTGGCTGCCCGGGCCCCAGCTGGATGGATTGGAGCCGCTCGGCCAGAAAAAGGGCATGCGCATGGCGCCCATCTCGAAGGTGGTGTACTGGCCGGCGGCGGGAATCGAATAGTTGCGCCCGCCGATGCGGTCGCTCGCTTCGTAGATGTCGATGTCGGTCACGCCGCTGCGAAACAGCTCGCGCGCGGCCACCAGACCGGCCACGCCGGCGCCCACGATGGCGCAGCGTAGACCGGGCTGGGCCTGGGCGATCCCGCTCGCTGCGCCGTTCTGCAGCAGCTGGTAGTAGTTGAAGTTGAAATCGGCGGTATTGGGATACTGGAACTGCCATGGCGCAGATTGCTGCGTCTCCACTTTCGCGTTGCCGATGAATTTGTCTATCCCTTTGTGCAGCGACATGATGCTCTCCTCAAGAATGATGCGGCGGTGCCGATCGACCAGGAGGCAGTATCGGCGTTGCCGATCTGCATGTCAGTGTCACAACGGTGTCAGTTTGGATTCAGTTGCGCAGCGCGCTTGCGCGCGGCCGCTGGCCGGTGCCTAGTCGGCGCCGCCCGGGGATGGCGGGGATTCCCAGCGGCCGCGCCAGCGTTCACGCAGGACGCGCAGGTAGGTGTGCCATTGCTCCACCGACTTGCAGGGCGGGTAGGGTTCGGGGCGCACCGGGCGGGGCGAATTCCACGCCACGTGGTATTCGCCGTCGCGGCCGACTTGTGCCACGCGCACGTGGCGCCACACGTGATTGTTGTCCTCGTCCATGTAGGCCATCCCGCCGGGGCCGAAGTGGCTGATCCCTTTCATGGCCTGCTTGATGGCGTTGCGCTCCAGGCACTGGGCCTTCTGCACCGCCTTGGCCCACAAATAGACCCCGCTGTAGGCCGACTCCATGTAGCCGCCGATCCGGTTGCGCTCGCCAAAGCGCTGCTTGTAGCGGCGCACGAAATCCTGGTTGAGCGGATGGTCGATGTTCTGGAAGTAGCTGAACAGCGTGTAGATCCCGGCCGTGTATTCGATCGGGATGTTCGCCAGGTCGTCCTCGGACAGCACCAGCGACAGCACCTTGGGCAGGCGGCAGCGGGCGCGGTGCAGCTGCTGCAGGAAGGCGTAGTTGCTTTCCAGCCCGACGATGGTCAGGATCAGCGCATCCGGCGCCAGCTGCGCCACCGCATCGACGGCGGCGCGGAAATCCCGGCACCCCATGCCGAAGTAGCGCTCGCCCGCGACCGTGCCGCCCAGGCTGGCCACGTGATCCTTGATGACTTCGTTGGTGACCACCGGGTAGATGTAGTCGGAACCGATCAGCAGGAAGTTGCTGCATCCCTTGCCCATCAGCCAGTCGACCGCCGGCAGGGCTTGCTGGTTGGGCGCCGGGCCGACGTAGGCGATGTGCGGGGACGCTTCGATCCCTTCGTGCTGGAAGGGGTAGAACAGCAAGTGTTCGTTGTCCTCCACCAGCGGCTTGACGCGGCGCCGCGATGACGAGGTCGAGCAGCCGAACAGGGTGACGATGTCGTCGCGGCCGATCAGGTGGGCGGCCTGCTCCATGAAGACCGTTTCGCTCGACTGGCCATCGGCCACGACCGGCACGATGCGCCGGCCCAGCAGCCCGCCCTGGTCGTTGATTTCCTGGAAGGCCAGCAGGGTGGCGCGCAGCACGCCCGCCTCGAGCTCCCGCAGGAAACCGGTCTGGGAATGCAGCACGCCGACCTGGATGTCGCCGCCGCCGCCGCCGCGTGGCGCCAACGCCGGCGCCGCCGCGCGCGGGGCCAGCTCCTGCAGGATCAGCGACACGCCTTCCTGCACATCGGCCGTTTCGGCCATCAGCGGCAGGCCGTCGGCGGGCGGGCCAGGCTGGCCGGGCGCGTCCGCGTCCATGCCCAGCGCACGGCGCAGGCCGCCGATGCTGGCGCGCTGGCGCGCATTGCCAGAGCTTGGCTTGAGCTGCTCGATGGGACGGATGGCGCGCTGGGCGTCGGCGTAGCGGCTGTTGGCCAGGTAGGCGTCGGCCAGCTCGCACCAGGCGTGGCCACGCTCTGCGTCATCCTGGGCCAGTTCGCAAGCTTCCTGCAGGTACAGGATGGATTTCTCGGGCAGGCTCAAGAGCTTGAGCAGCCGGCCCTTCAGCCGCACCAGCCGGTAGCGCTCGGCGCGCGGCACCACCAGGCTCAGGGCCTGGTCGACCAGGGTCAGCGCATCGACCAGGTTGCGTTGCTCGTACATGGCTTCGGCCGCGCTCAGGTAGGCCTGCGGCGCGTTCAGGCGGTCGGCCTGTTCCAGGTGCCAGGCGTGCAGGGTGGGATTGCGCTCGCGGTACCAGGAGGCGATGCGGCTGTGCTGGCGCAGCTTGTCCTCGCGCCCCAGCGCGCCATACACGCATTGGCGGATCAGCGCATGGCAGAAGCTGAAATCGCCATCGGCGCCGGCCCCGGCCAGGTGATGCTCGACCAGGCCCTGGCCCTGGTACTGCGGCTGCGCCGTCACCGCGCGCACGGCCTCGAGCGCGAACACGTCGCCAATGGCCGATGCCGCTTCCAGCGCCGCCCGGTCCGCGCCATCCAGCTGCGCCAGTTGATGGAGGATGTGATTGCGCAGCGATTGCGGCAGCTGGTCCGAGGTGGATGAGTAGTTCAGCAGCAGTTGTTCGAGGAACAGGGGATTGCCTTCGGCCAGGCGCACGCAATGCGACCTGAAAGCAGCCGGCAGCTGGGCGAAGCGGGCCGCCAGGGCCTCGGCCTCGCCGGTGCACAGCGGGGCCAAATTCCATGTCAGCCGTGGCGTGTTGAGGATGCCGCTGCCCCAGATTTCTTCCCATGCGCCGTGGTCGGGACGGCTGCTCAGCACCAGCATCACCGGCAGCGCGAACACGCCTGCCGCCACGTGGCGCAGGACCAGCAACAGGTTCAGGTCGGCCCAGTGCACATCCTCCACCGCGATGGCGAGGGGGCCGCGATGCTGCGCGAGCAGGCGCATCAGGAGCTGGTTCTCGCCGGCGCGCCGGTCCGCATAGTCCAGGCTGTCCTGCAGGGCCTGCAGGCCTGGTGCGGCCTGGTGGCCTAGGAAATGGGCCAGGTGCATGCGTTCCTGGTCCGACAGGGCGAGCTGCGCGGCGACGGCATCGAGCTGCGGCCCCGGCACGGCATCGCCATCGCCATCGCCATCGCCATCGCCATCGCCATCGCCATCGCCATTGTTATTGTTATTGTTATTGTTATTGGGCGCCAGGCCGGCCAGCATGCGCACGATGCCGGACAAGGGGTGATACCAGGGGCAGCCACCCTGGTTGCGTACGTGCTCGGTGACGGTGGCGAGACCGCGCTCTTCGGCCTGGCGCATGCACTCGGCCAGCAGGCGCGACTTGCCGATGCCAGGTTCGCCCTGCAGCACCAGCACGAAGCCGCGTCCGGCCAGCACATGCTCGTCGAGCGCCGCGGAGAATTGCGCCAGTTCACGTGTCCGGCCCACCAATGCCGCTGTGCCCGCGCAGGGGGCCTGATCCGAGGCCGGCCGCGCTGCGCCGGGTGCCGCGGCAAGCGCTTCGTCCGCGATCCCAAAGGTGATCTGAGTGACGGGCACGTTGAAGTAGCGCGCCAGTTCGCGGGCGGTGCGAAACAAAACCGGTTGCCCGGTTTCGGCGCGCTTGATGGAAGACATGGATACCCGCACGCGCTGCTCGGCGCAGGCGTTGGCCATCTCCTCCTGGCTCAGGCTGCGCGCCTTGCGCAACTGCCGTAGCGCAGCCTGATCGAGCACTAGCCTTCCGTTGATCACAAAACCCTTCAGCGTCGGTGAGAACAGCTGCAATGCAGCAAAATATTGCCAAGGATATATTTATGTACATACGTGTGGGCGGAAAAAGTTTGGCATGCAAGACGAATTCGAAAAGTAGTAGCGTAAACGCAACTTTTGGTGGCGATCCAATGCGCTGGCCAGCGGTTGTAGAATGGCGTTTTCGTGATCAGATTTATAACAGGAGAACCATGAAGCAGCGGATTCTGGCTGCGCTGGGCGCGTGCGCGCTCGGTGCCTGCAGTACGACCTCGCTCCCGCCGGCGACCACCCAGCCGCACGATGCGACCGCGCATATCGATTGCGGCTCCTGCGCCGAGTGGAACCAGCCGCAAGAACCCTTCAATGTGGCGGGCAACACCTGGTATGTCGGTCCGCAAGGACTGGCGGCGCTCCTGGTCACCAGCCCGCAAGGCCATATCCTGCTGGACGGCGCGCTGCCGCAATCAGCGCCGCAGATCGTGGCCAATATCGAGAAGCTCGGTTTTCGCATCGAGGACGTGAAGCTGATCGTCAACTCGCACGCGCATTGGGACCATGCCGGCGGCATCGCGGCCCTGCAGCAGCGCAGCGGCGCGCAGGTTGCGGCCAGTGCGCACAGCGCCCGGGTGCTGCGCGACGGGAAGATCGGCCCGGACGATCCGCAATACAACCCGGTCGATCAGCAGGGCAGCCCGAAGGTCGCGCAGGTGCGCGAGGTCCAGGATGGCGAGACGCTCGCGGTGGGCCCGTTGCGCATTACCGCCCACCTGACGCCCGGGCACACCCCGGGCAGCACCACCTGGACCTGGGTCTCGTGCGAGACCGGCGGCCCATGCCTGAACATGGTGTACGCCGACAGCCTGACGGCTATCTCGGAAGATAATGCCTTCCGCTTTACCGGCGCGCGCGCGGAGCAGTTCCGGCAATCCATCGCGAAAGTGGCGGCGCTGCCCTGCGACGTGATCGTCTCGACCCATCCGTCGTTCACCGATACGTTCGACAAGCTCAAGGCCCGGACTGGCGCCAAGCCCACCTCGAACAACACCTTCATCACGCCCGGCGGCTGCCGCGCTTACGCCCGTGACGCGCAGAAGGGCTTGGACGAGCGCCTGGCCAAGGAGCAGAGCGGCACCGTGGGACGCTGATCCGGCGCCCCGGTCAGCAGTTCGCCTGCAGCAGGCCCGTATCCGCCTGGCGCCGCAGCTTGGGCTGCACCAGCGGGATGGTCAGCATGGTGCTGCCGGCCGCCATCAGGAGCAGGGCGGTGAAGGTCTCGTGGGTGATGATCTCTTTGTCGAGCAGGATGTTGGCGAAGATGATTTCGATCAGCCCCTTGGTCTGCAGCAGCCAGCCGATGAGCGAGCTCTCGCCTGCATCCCACTTCAGCACGCGTCCGGCGATCTGCATGCCGAGCAGCTTGCCGCTCACCGACGCGGCCAGCAGCAGGGCGCCGGCCACGAACACCGAATAGCCGCCTACGCCCCAGTTGGTGCGCAGCCCCGTGCTGAGGAAAAACACCGGCATCAGGATCATCAGCACGTTCCGGAACAGCGCGTCGAGCTGCTTCTGGCCGAACCAGTCGGCGTCCATCACCACCCCGGCCAGGAAGGCGCCCACCATGTAGTGCAGGCCGGACCAGTCGGCCCCGAAGCCGCAGGCGATCAGCCAGAACAGCGCGACGAACCAGCGGTCTTCCTGTTTGAGCCGAGTCATCAGGCGGCGGAACACGAGGGTCAGCACGGCAAACGCGGCCAGGAAGCCCAGCTGGCGACCGACCCGCTCCCAGTCCATGATGATCAGGGCCAGCACGCTCCAGATGGCGACATCGTCCAGGCTGGCGTAGCGCAGCATGCGCTGGCCGATCGGTTGGCGCAGGATGTCCAGCTTTTCCAGCAGCAGCACCAGCACCGGCAGCGCCGTCACGGCGCAGGCCATGCCGATGCCGAGCATGAATTGCCAGGGCTGTCCTTTCGCGCCGATCCAGCCCTGGTAGCCGAGCAGCAGCAGGCCGGCCAGGCAGCCGAACAGCAGCGGGGTGCCGAGTGCGAAGCCGGCGGTGGTGGCGCTTTCGCGGCGGTGCTGCCAGACCTTTTTCAGGTCGAGCTCGATCCCGGCCAGCATCACGAACAGCATTGCGCCCCACATGGCAATCCCGTTGAGCGACTGTACCACTGGGGCGGTGAACAGGAAGCGGTAGTAGTCCGGATGGAGCGCGCCCAGCACGCCGGGCCCCAGGACGATGCCGCCGATGATCTGCACGATGACCAAGGGCGCGAAGTAATCGGTGCGGAGCAGGCGCCAGACCAGGTAGGGCACCGAGAAAATCACCAGCATCGCCAGCAGGAATACTTCCGTCGTACTCATCGGGTCTCCGTTTTCATTTTTTGTCGTTGATCTGTATTACGTTATTACGTAATAGTCGAGCCAGTATATCGTCGAGTTTGACGAATTGACAAGAAGAACGAAAAAAAACAGCCGGGCGACCTAGTCGGGTCGTCACGG
>JBKHWY010000196.1:0-8045 GCA_046566285.1 Gammaproteobacteria bacterium
CCTGGCCACCTTCGCGGCGCTGGGCTGCCACGGCCTGACGGTGGTCACCGGCCTGATGGTGGCCGACAGCGCGCGCGTCGACGGCACCCTGGAAATCGAGGCCGACTGGGTCTCCGACCAGGCCCGCACCCTGCTCGAAGACATGCACGTGGCGGCCATTAAGATCGGCGCCCTGACCACGCTCGAGCAGATCAGCGTGGTGGCCGAAATCGCCTCCGACTATCCCGACGTGCCGCTGGTGCTCGACCCGTTTCTCTCCAGCCTGCCCGAAGCCGGCACCGGCGACGACGACATGCTGGGCGCGATCCGCCAGATCCTGGTACCGCAGGCCAGCGTACTGCTGCTGTCGCAGGATGAACTGGGCCGCATGGCCGACAGCTGGCGCGATGCCGGGCCTGACGGCGCGGGTGAAACTGCCGGGGACGGCGCCGGCGACAGCACGGAAGACCCCCTGGCCCACGATCTGGAAGACCTGACCGACGCCGGCTGCGAATACGTGCTGCTGAAATGCCGCAGCAGTAGCGGCGGCGGGCCCGCCAAGAGCATGTGCGACGTGCTGTACGGCCAGGAAGGCCGGGTGCGCACGTTCGAATGGAAGCATCTGCCCGGGCCGTTCCTCGGCGCCGGCTGCACCCTGTCGGCTGCCGTCACCGCCCTGATGGCGCGCGGGCTGGATGGCCGCGACGCCGTCGCCCAGGCGGAAGCGTATATCGCCGGCGCCCTGGCGCACGCCCAGCGCTTCGGCATGGGCAAGCTGGTGCCCAACAAATTTTACGGATACACCTTCAAGGAATAGACCCAGCCATGAGTTCAAGCCCCACCCCTTCGCACTATCATCCGGATCTGCCTGAATCGTCGCGCAACACCCAGCTGTTCGCGCGCGCCCAGGAAAGCACGCCCGGCGGCGTCAATTCGCCGGTGCGGGCCTTCCGCTCGGTGGGCGGCACGCCGCGCTTCATCCGCAGCGCGCAGGGCGCGTACATGGTCGATGCGGAAGGTCAGCGCTACATCGACTACATCGGCTCCTGGGGCCCGGCCATCGTCGGCCACGCCCACCCCGAGGTGGTGCAGGCCGTGCAGGAAGCGGCCGCGCGCGGCCTGTCGTTCGGCGCGCCCACCGAAGGCGAAGTGCTGATGGCCGAGGAACTGTGCCGCCTGGTGCCGTCGCTCGAACAGGTGCGGCTGGTGTCCTCCGGCACCGAGGCGACGATGAGCGCCCTGCGCCTGGCGCGCGGCGCCACCGGACGCGACAAGATCGTCAAGTTCGAGGGCTGCTACCACGGCCACGCCGATTCGCTGCTGGTGAAGGCGGGCAGCGGTCTGCTCACCTTCGGCAACCCCACCTCGGCCGGTGTGCCGGAAGACTTCATCAAGCACACCGTGGTGTTGAACTACAACGACGTCGAGCAGGTGCGCGAGACCTTCGCCAGCATGGGCGACGATATCGCCTGCGTGATCGTCGAGCCGGTGGCCGGCAACATGAACCTGGTCAAGGGCAGCCCTGAATTCCTGGGTGCGCTGCGCGAACTGTGCACCCGACACGGCGCCATCCTGATCTTCGACGAAGTCATGTGCGGCTTTCGCGTGGGGCTGTCCGGCGCCCAGGGCCTGTACGGCATCGCACCCGACCTCACCGCGCTGGGCAAGGTCATCGGCGGCGACATGCCGGTGGCGGCGTTCGGCGGGCGCGCCGAGCTGATGCACCACATGGCGCCGATCGGCGCGGTGTACCAGGCCGGCACCCTGTCCGGCAATCCGGTGGCGGTGGCGGCCGGCATGGCCACCTTGAAGCTGGTGCAGCAGCCCGGCTTCTACGAGCAGCTGGCGCGCCAGTCGGCCCGCCTGGTGGCCGGCCTGAAGGGCGCGGCCCGGGAAGCCGAGATTACCTTCACGGCCGATGCGGTGGGCGGCATGTTCGGCTTCTACTTCAGCGACGAAGTGCCGACCAGCTATGCAGAAATGATGGCCGGCGACAAGAGCCGCTTCAATGCCTTCTTCCACGGCATGCTGGACGAAGGCGTGTACTTCGCCCCGGCCGCCTTCGAAGCCGGCTTCGTGTCGTCGCAGCATAGCGACGCGGTGATCGACGAAACCATTGCGGCCGCGCGTCGGGTGTTCGCCCGTATCGAATAAAGAAGGGCCGCGGGTGGCCGCCGGGTGACTTTAAGTATTTATCACGGCGCTGATACGGCGTATCATTCAGGCAATGAACAGCCCAAGCCCCCCGCCTGACGCGAATGCCGTCCCGGTCATCGACACCAGCCACGCCGGCTTCATCACCCGTGGCGTGTCGATCAGCATCAGCTCGTGCGGCGCCGAGCGCGTGCCCAGCATCGCGCGCGGCCTGGGCTGCCGGGTGTCCCCCGACCGCCACACCGTCACCGTACTGGTGTCGAAGAAGCAGGCCGACGAGGTGCTGCGCCACGTGCGCGAGCGCGCCGTCATCGCGGTCTCGTTCAGCGAACCGGTTCAGCAGCGCGCCCTGCAATTGAAGGGCCAGGACGCCAGCACCGCCAACGCCACCCCCGCCGATCTGCAGCTGGCGCTGCGCTACCGCGACAGCTACGCCCAGCAATTGCGCCTGCTCGGCATGGAGGCGCGCCTGATCGAGACCCTGCTGGCCTGCGCGGCGCCGGACCTGGCCTCGATCACGTTTTCTCCCACCCAGGCGTTTGCCCAGACGCCCGGCCCGAACGCCGGCCAGGCCTTGCTGGTGCACGCATGAGCAGCACGGGCACCATGAGCATCCCGCTCGAATCCATCCGCGCGGCCCTGGAAGGGGCCATGCCCGGCACGCTGGCCACCGCCAGCGCGGACGGCATGCCGAACCTGGCGCAGGTCGCGCACGTGCAGTACGTCGACAGCCAGCACATCGCCCTGCCCTGCCAGTTCTTCAACCAGACCCGCCGCAACCTGCAGGCTCACCCCCAGGCCACCCTGGCGCTGACCGATCCCTTCACCGGCGCGCTGTACCGCCTTGGCCTGGAATACGTGCGCAGCGACGCCGACGGCGCCCTGTTCGGGCAGATGCGCGCGCGCTTTGCCGCCCTGGCCTCGCACACCGGCCTGTCCGGCATGTTCACCCTGCAGTGCGCCGACGTGTTCCGCGTGCTGGCCATCAGCCAGGCGCCCGGCGCCACCCTGCCGGCGCCGCCCGCGCGCCGGAATATGCTGGCCGCGCTGCGGCGCGCCACCGAACGGATTCGCCTGGACGCCGGCCTGGACGCGCTGCTGGAGGACACCCTGGCCGCGCTGGAATCGGAGTTCGGCATCCGCCATGCGATGGCGCTGCTGTTCGACGAAGCGCGCGGCAGCCTGGCCTGCGCCGCCGTGCGCGGCTACGGCGCCGGCGGGCCGCCGGAGATCGCGCTGGGCGCGGGCGTGATCGGCGTGGCCGCGCAGGAGCGCACCCCGATCCGCATCGGCCACATGAACAGCGAATATGGCTACCACCGCGCGATCCGCGCCAGCACGGTCGAGTGCGGGTTTGGCGTGGCGCTGGGCGACGAGATTGCCCTGCCCGGCCTGCCGGAGCCGCGCAGCCAGATGGCGCTGCCCATGCTGGGCGACGAGCGCCTGATCGGGGTGCTCTACGTGGAGAGCACGCTGGAACTGCGCTTTACCTGCGACGACGAGGACGCGCTGGCCGTGCTGGCCGCGCAGCTGGGGCAGGATATCGAGGACATGCAGGCCAGCGGCCAGGTGACGGTCGAAGCGGCCGCCCCGCCCGTGGCGGCCAGCGGCGACGCGCTGGTGGTCAAGCACTTCGCCTACAACGACAGCGTGTTCCTCGGCGAGGATTACCTCATCAAGGGCGTGGCCGGATCGATCTTCGCGACGCTGGTGGCCGATTGCATCCAGACGGGGCGCACGGAATTTTCCAACCGCGAGCTGCGGCTCGATCCGCGCGTGCGCCTGCCGGGCCTGAGCGACAACCTGGAAGCGCGCCTGCTGCTGCTGTCGCGCCGGCTGGACGAGCGCAGTGCGCCGGTACGGATCGAGAAGACGGGGCGCGGACGCTTCAAGCTGTGCGCGTCGCAGCCCTTGAAACTGGTGGCCGGCTGAAGTTCCGCCAGCGCTGCCTTCCGCTTTTACTTAACAAACCCTAAATATTTCTTAACTCATCAGCAAGCCGGTTTTCAAGCCGGAAATGCCCCTAGAATGCCGTCCATTCCAACTCATGCACGGAGCATTCTTCATGGTCAGCAACGCCATCCCCACCTTCCGCATCTCCAATTCCGGCCAGCTGTGGCTGAAACTGTCCGTCGTCTACATGCTCGTGGGCGTGGCGATGGGCATCTTCATGGGCGCCAGCGAAAACTTCACGCTGCGCCCCGTCCACGCGCACGTCAACCTGCTGGGCTTTACCACGCTGGCGCTGTCGGGCCTGATCTATTCGGTGTTCCCGCAGGCGGGCGAAAGCAAACTGGCCAAGGTCCAGTTCTGGCTGATGAACCTGTCCTTCCCCGTCATGATGACGGCGCTGGCCCTGCTCATTTCCGGTAACCGCACCGTGGTGCCGGTGCTGGCGGCGACCGAAATCACGGCCGCCTGCGGCGTGCTCGCCTTTGCGGCCAACGTCATGCTGAACCTGAAGAAGGAAGGCTAAAGCTGAAGCGCGGCTTTATTTCAGCCAGCCGCGCCGGCGGAAGTACAGCAGCGGCGCGACGGCCGACGTCAGCATCAGCGCCATGGCGAACGGGTAGCCCATCGACCACTTCAGCTCGGGCATGAAGTCGAAGTTCATGCCGTACAGGGAGGCGATCAGGGTGGGCGGCAGGAAGGCCACCGACGCGACCGAGAAGATCTTGATGATCTTGTTCTGGTTAATGTTGATGAAGCCGACGGTGGCGTCCATCAGGAAGTTGATCTTATCGAACAGGAAGGAGGTGTGGCCGTCCAGCGATTCGATGTCGCGCAGGATCTGGCGCGCTTCCTCGAACTGTTCGGCGTTCAGCAGCCGACCGCGCATGAGAAAACTCACCGCGCGGCGGGTGTCCATCATGTTGCGGCGAATGCGGCCATTCAAGTCTTCCTCGTGCGCGATCGCGTTCAGCGCGGCGGCCGCGTCCTGGTCGGTGAATTCCTTCTGCAGCACGCGGGTGCTGACTTCTTCCAGATTCTGGTAAATGCCTTCGAGCGCGTCGGCCGAATACTCGGCGTCGGTGGCGTACAAGTCCAGCAGCACGTCCATGTAGTCGGCGATCGAGCCGGGACGCGAACGCGCGCGCATGCGCACCAGCCGGAACACCGGCAAGTCGTCGGTGTGCACCGAGAACAGCATTTTGCGCGCCAGGATGAACGCCACCGTCACGATGCGCGAAGGGCCGTCGTCTTCTTCCAGCAGGAAGTCGGTGCGCAGGTGCAGGTCGCCGTTCTCGGCTTCGTAGTAACGGGCCGAGGCTTCGATGTCCTTGACTTCGTCCTCGCCCGGCAGGATCACGCCATAGATGGCCTTGACCCAGGCGCGCTCGTCGTCGTTGGGGTCGGTGAGGTCGACCCAGACCGGCGCGACGTTCTCCAGATCCTCGCGCGAGTCGATCGGCACCTGATTGAGTCGGCCATTCTGGAGTACAAATACGTTGATCATGCGCTTCTCTCGGCCGATTTCAAAAACAGCGCAAGTGTACCCGTAAGGATGGCCCGCCACCACCCCGCGGAACTTAATTTTGCCTTAGTGCAGCGATTTGCCTTAGTGCAGCGTCCAGACCACCGTTCAGTGCATCTGCTTTTCGATCATCCGGTCCAGGGTCGGGTCGGAGGTGGGCTCGCGCTGCGCCACCGGCGGCGCCTTGGGCGCTTCGAATCCGCGCGTGTCGTGCAGCTGCATTTTTTTGGTGGTCGGATTGGCCGCCGTGCATTCGGTGTTCGAGATCACGGTCTTGCCGTTGATGACGCATTTGCTGAGCGTGGCGCCGCTGCCGGCCGGCTTGGCCGCCTCGATCGCGGCCACCGCCTGGCTGGCGCCCACCGCTTTCTTCGCCTTCTCCACGCCTTCGGCAAAGTAGTTTTTCTGGTAGCGCATCGAGAACAGCGCCGTCATCGCCACGCCGGCAAATACCGCCGACAGGATCGCGACCCAGTACAGATTGAACACTCCCCGTTGACGGTGCAGCATGCGTGCCTTTCGTATTTCGTAGTTATGACCCACTGCGGCCGATCAGGGCAGATCGGCCGAATTCATGCGGTTGACGATCAGGCTGGTGCGCCTGGCCAGGTAATTGGTGCTGCGGTGCTTGTCGTAGTAGCGCGGGTTGGGCAGCATCACCGCCAGGCGGGCGGCCTGGGTGACCGACAAATTGGCCGCGCCGGTGCGGTAGTAATGGCGCGCGGCCGCTTCCGCGCCGAACACGCCGCGCCCGAATTCCACCACGTTCAGGTACAGCTCGAGGATGCGCTCCTTGCTCATCACCGTCTCGAGCATGAAGGCGATGATCATCTCCTGCCCCTTGCGCAGGTAGCTGCGCGAGCCGGACAGGAACAGGTTCTTGGCCAGCTGCTGGGTGATGGTGGAGCCGCCGCCCACCACCTTGTGGCGCTTGTTGTTGCGCTCGTACGCCTTCTGCAGCGCTTCCCAGTCCACCCCGTCATGCTCGCTGAAGTTGGCGTCCTCGGAGGCGATCACGGCGCGCTTGAGGTTATTCGAGATCTGCTTGTACGGCACCCACTGCTGTTCCAGCCGGGCGTTCGGGTTCTGTTCGCGCAGGGCGTCCAGTTGCAGGCTCATCATGCTGGTCATGCCCGGGTTGAACTGCGAGTACCAGCACACCATCAGGAAGAAATACAGCTGGACGACGAAGACCAGCAGCAGGGAGCCGAGCAGGCCCCACAGGATCCAGCGGCGCGCGCCGCCGATTTTTTTACTCATGCTTGCTCGTGTCGTGTCTTTGATTACAGCGCGCTGCGGATCTGCTGGAGGACGGCGTCGGTGTCCGGGCGCACGCCGCGCCAGACGAAGAACGCCTCCGCGGCCTGCTCGACCAGCATGCCCAGGCCATCTCGGGTCACCGCGCCCTGCTCGGCCGCGAACGCCATGAAGCGGCTCGGCTTGGCCCCATACATCATGTCCAGCGCCAGGGTCGAGGTGGAGAACGCCCGCTCCGGCACCGGCGGCAGGCTGTCGGCCAGGCTGGCGGAGGTGCCGTTGATGACGATGTCGAAGTCGCTGTCGATCTCTTCATACTCGACCGCGAACAGCTTGCCACCGGCCGCGCCGGCGAAGCGGTCGATCAGTTTGTCGGCGTTGGCGCGCGTGCGGTTGGCCACCACCAGCTCGGCCGGGTTCTGGCCCAGCAGCGGCAGGATGCAGCCCTGCGAGGCGCCGCCGGCGCCCAGCATCAGGATGGTCTTGCCTTCGATCCGCGCGCCGGCATTGTTAAGGATGTCGTTGACCAGCCCCGCACCGTCGGTGTTGTCGCCGCGGATCTGGCCGTCGGCGAACACCAGGGTGTTGATCGCTCCGGCCGCTTTGCCGCGCTCGGTCAGCACGTCGGCGATGGCGGCCGCTTCCAGCTTGAAGGGGACGGTGACGTTGGCGCCCCGATAGCCCTGGGCGATGAGTTCGCGCACCGTGGCCTCGAAACCGTCCAGTGGCGCCAGGCAGCGTTCGTAGACCAGCTGATGCCTGGTCTGGCGCGCAAACGCGGCGTGGATGTCGGGCGAACGGCTGTGGGCAATCGGGTTGCCGATGACGCAGTAACGATCGGCAGTCTGGTCGCTTATACGTTCACTCATTGGCCACCGCCACGCAAGTCTGCTTCCATTCTTTCCTCGCGAGTGAACTTGAAGCGGGTGATGATGACCCACAGGTCATCCTTGTCGCGCGACAGCATATTCGGCGGGAATTTGCCGAACGGTGCGGCGCGCCGCACGATGGCCAGCGCGGCCTTGTCCAGCGCCGGGTTGCCCGAGCTTTTCTCCACCCGCATGCCGCCATCCTTCTCGTAGATGGTGCCGTCCTGGAAGATCGGGATGTACACCACCAGTTCGCCATACATCTTGCGGCCATTTTGCTGCGGGAAGTTCAGGGTGCCGATTTCTTCCAC
>JBKHWY010000197.1:0-8031 GCA_046566285.1 Gammaproteobacteria bacterium
TGAGGTCGAGTTTTTGCACCGGTCCGGCACAGGCGGCGGTGAACGCCAGCACCGTGTAGACGCCGTCGGTATGACGCTCGAGCAGCTGCTGGCGGGTGGTGATCTCGCACGGCGCGCCGTCGCCCGAGATGGCCAGGCGGCCGACCGCATAGGCCGCGATCTCGGCGTGGCGGCTGCGTACTTCGTCCCAGGTCAATTGGCCGTCGTCGTTCGTATCGAGCAGCAGCACGTGATCGAGGTCGCGCAGGGCGATGTCCCAGCGCCCGTCGATCTGGGCGCCGCGCACGTCCAGGGTCAGGTAGCTGTCGCTGGGCGCCAGCGCGGATGCGCTCAGGCAGGCCAGCAACAGGCCCAGCATCCATGTGCGGATCATTGCAGTGCTCCCCAGGTGCGCGCCAGCCGGGTCAGGCGCAGGTCTTCGATGCGGCCGGCGCGCATCCAGTTCAGGACCGGCGCCGCAGCCGCGCGCTCACCGGTGGCGGCGGCCGCTTCCAGCAGCACGCGCGCATCGGCGCTTTCCTTTTGCACCGCCCAGTTCTGCTGCGCCAGCGCCAGCGCACGCGCGCCGTTGCCCTTCAGGCGCAATTCGTACATGGCCTGCTCGCGCTGGTGCACGCCGTCGCCGCGCTGCATGGCGGCGGCAAACCGGGCATCGAGTTCGGCGCTGACGGCGGCCAGCTCGGCGCTGCGGCCCAGCTGCCTGAGGGCGATGGCATAACGCAGCAGCAAGCCATCGACATTCTGCCGACGTGCCAGCAGCTTGAGGACTTCATCGGCGCCGTCATGGTCGAGCAGGAAGTCGGCGTACGCTCCGGCCAGATAGGTGTCGTTCGCGTCCTCCTTCAGCGCGGCTTCGTACCAGCGCCGGGCGCCCGCCGCATCGCCGGCGCGCTCGGCCATGTCCGCGAGCAGGGTGCGCACCCACGCATCGACGTCCGGATCCCGGCCGCCCTCGCGCGCGAATACAGTTTCCAGCAGCGCGCGGCTGCCGGCCAGTTGGCCGGTCATGCTACCCACGTTGGCGGCACAGGTGGCGGCCACGATCGGGGGCGCCAGCGCCGCCAGCCGTGCGCAGCTGGCGCGCGCAGCGGCGTAGTCGGCGCGCACCACCTGCACCGTGGCCTGGGTCAGCCAGGCCTGCACGTTCCCGCGCTCGCGCCGGATCACCTCGACCAGGTCGCGCTGGGCGGCGTCGAAATGGTGGGTGGCCTGCAGCAGCGTGGCGCGCAGCATCAGCACCTCGGACGGCGCGGCGGGGTCGGCCCACCACGGGGCCAGGGCCGCCTGGGCGTAACCGTAGTAGCGCGGGTCGGCATCCTGCCGCCCAGCGCGATATAGCGGCGCGCCAGCTCGGAGGCCAGCGCCACATCGTGGGGCGCCGCCGCCAGGCGCGCGCGCAGCCGGCGCAGCACCTGCTGCTGCGGCTGCGCGCCGTTGCTGCGCAAGGTCTCGACCACTTCCGCGCCGGAGCGTGGCAGGAAAGGCGCAGTATGCCCCTTCCCTGCCAGCACCGCCAGCATCGTGACCAGGGCCAGTACGACGGCGCGCGCTTTCATGACCCGAACGGAACCGGTTCGCTGTCTTCCGGCGCAGTCGCGCTGAACTGCTCGACCGCCTGCGGCTCGGCATCCTCCGGCGCGGACGTCACCGCCGACACCAAGGAATAGAAGGCGTCCGCCGCCGGCTGGGTGGGTGCCGGCGGGGTCGGCGGGGTCATGGGCTGATCGGGGTGATCGTCCGAACTGCCGCCGCAAGCGGACAGCAGGCAGACGCTCGCCGCCAGCATGAGTGTCGCGATTTTCATGGTGAACTCCTCTCCGGGGCAGTCGGCTTATTGCTGGGGCGAGCCAGGCAGCGGGGTTTTCAGGTAGGGGAAGCTGCTGTTGACATAGCTCGCGTCCAGGTACGCGCCATCGGTAAAGCGCAGTGCGCCGGCCGGTGCGTCCGCAGGCGCGCAACCCAGGTTCAGGGTGCACAGCTTGCCCATCACGACGCGCAGAGCGATGTCGACGACGTCGTCACCCGGACGGCGGCCGTTCGGAAAGCCCGCGTTGTCGCCTTCGATGACGCCCAGGCGATTCTGGCTGGCCGCCGCCACGGCAGGGATGGCGGTATTTAAGCGCAGCATTTCCGATGGCGTCACCTTGGCCGGCTGGTTCAAGCCCTTCACGCCGGTCAGGAAAGCGGTGACCAGGTCATTGCGCGGGAAATTGGTCGGGGCCTTGGCGCCGGCCGAACCGTACAGGATCTCGACCAGGGCCGGCAGCGTCGGGTTGGTGACGTAATCGGCGAACTGGCCATCGTTCATTGGTTTGCTGCTGTTGAAGCGGTCCTTGTCCTTCAGGCCGATGACCACCTCGTTCACGAGCGGCATGCCCAGGCGCGATACCTGGGTCCAGGCGCCGCCATGCCTGGCCGCGCCGCTGGCGTTCGGGCTGGGGTTGAGCAGGCGGCCCTGGCGCATGCTGGCCGTGGTCCAGGCGCCGATCACCGGATCGTTGCCCGCCACCAGGCAGGATGCCGCCACTTCCAGCGCCATCGTGGTGACGTTCTTGCCGGCCAGGTCGTCACGCGCGCCGCGCTCGGCGTTGGCCGAAAATTCCACCGCCGGCGCCTTAATGTTAATGAGATCAAAAGTCTCGCCCAGGTTGACGACAAACGGGTCCTTGCGCTGGCCCACGAACAGGCGCGCCGGCGTGTCGCAGCCGGGGATCTTCACGTCGTACACGTGCTTGGCCGCGTAGGCGGCATAGTTGGGAATCGACTTGGTGCCGATATTGTCGACGGGCTTGTCGAAGGTGCTGCCGCCGCCGACGTGGGTGACGGCTGCGCGGGCGCCAGTGCGGCGGTCGCCCCGCACCACCGACACCGAATAGGTTTCGCGTACGTTCAGGCCGGCCGCGTTGGGGGCGTCGATGGCGCCGCCGTTGATCACCAGCGGGATCGAGACCTTCTTGCCGCCCACGGTCAGCTGGGTATCCTTGTTGGCGTTGGCGAAGCGGAACTGGAAGGTGAGGTCTTCCTTGGCGTCGCCGTTGTTATCGACGTGGATTTCGTAGAGTGCATCCGGGTCCAGCGTGAAGTAGTTCGGGCCGCCGTACGGGTCCTGCAGCGGCACGTAGTTGGCCACCAGGGTGACGAATTTGTCGCGCCCCGGCTCGTAGCTGCGGAACATGTAGAAGTCCGTGGCGTCGATTTTCGGGTGCTGGGTAATGAACGGGGCTTCGCGGTGGCTGGACGCCAGGGCGCTGGAAGCCAGGGTGGACATCGCAAGCGCGACGGCGATGGCGGCGCTGGAAGCGCGCGGTAGTGTGGACAACATGGGAATCCCCTCCTGGTTGAGTTAGCAAAACATGGGTCATGCAACTCATATACGCAGGGGGGATGCGGGTGGATTCAACAATTTTCAAAAAATATTTTCAGTTCGCTATGCCGGCCGCGCTGCGGGCCATGCACCGCGACATGGGCATCCCAAAACAAAAACGCCGTCGGGCGCGAGCCGGACGGCGTTGTCGATGAGCGGGGCGTGCGCTAGTCGCGGAACGCCGTCTCGGGAAAACCCTGCACGCCCGGGTTGACGATCACCACAGCGCCCGCCAGCGCATCGCCCGCCGGCGCACCGGCGGCAATCGACGCCACCAGCAGCTGGTCCATGTTGGCCCCGCCGAAGGCGCACATCGACGGCTTGGCCATCGGCACCTCGATCGTGCGATCCAGCTTGCCCTCCGGGGTGAAGCGGTGGATGACGCCGGCGTCGTTCCCGCAGATCCAGTAGCAGCCATCGACGTCGATGGCGGCGCCGTCCGGGCGGCCCGGGTACGGCTTCAAGTCCACGAACAGGCGCCGGTTCGATGGGGTGCCGGTCTCGCCGTCGTAATCGAACGCCCAGATCAGCTGGGACGACGCATGCGAGTCCGATAGGTACATGGTGCATCCGTCCGGCGACCAGGCCAGGCCATTCTGCGTGATCAGGTCCGACACCACCGGAGCGGAGACGCCGTCGGCGCTGGAAAAGCGGTACAGATGCCCGGTCAGCTTGCCCTCGGGGTTATCCATCACCATGGTGCCGCTCCAGAAGCGGCCCTGGCGGTCACAGCGCCCATCGTTGAAGCGCATGCCGGGTCGGATCTCGGCTGGTGCGCCCAGGCGGCGCGCGCTGGCGTGCACGCCCTCGCCCTCACCCAACACGATCGAGAAGATCCCGGTTTCCATCCCGGCGATCATGCCGCCGCTCGCGGTGAGCGACAGGCAGGCCGGCATCTCGTGCGTGCTCCAGAAGCGGGTGGCGCCGCTGGCGGCGTCGAGCTTCCAGATCCGCTTGGCCGGGATATCGACCCAGTACCAGGCGTTTTCACGGGCGCTCCACAGCGGGCCTTCGCCCACCGTGCACACCACGTCGCCTACCCGTTCGAAGCTAGCTGCCATGGTGATCCGCCTTATACGTCGCTGATGACTTTATAGCGCGGCACCAGCGTCTTCATGATCGCCCACGCCACCAGGTACGCGGTCGCGCAGATGGAGAACATGATCATGTAGCCGGTGTAGATGTTGCCCTGGGCGCCGTAGTAGTCGAACAGCCAGCCTCCGAGCTTGGTCAGCAGCACGCCGCCGAAGCCGCCGGCCATGCCGCCGATGCCGACCACGGAGCCGACCGCACGCTTGGGGAACATGTCGGACACGGTGGTGAAGATATTCGCCGACCAGGCCTGGTGGGCCGAAGCGCCGATACCGATCAGCAGCACCGGCATCCAGTAGCTGATCGAGCCGAGCGGCTGCGCCAGCAACACCACCAGCGGGAACACGGCGATCGCCAGCATGGCTTTCATGCGGCCGTCGTACGGGTTGTCGCCCTTGTTGATGAAGTAGGTGGGCAGCCAGCCGCCGCCGATACTGCCGACCATGGTCATGCTGTACAGGACCGCCAGCGGAAACACGATCTCGGTGCTGCTCATGCCGTATTGGGCCGACAGGTACTTGGGCAGCCAGAACAGGAAGAACCACCACACGCCGTCGGTAAGGAATTTACCGATTGCGAAAGCCCAGGTCTGGCGGTAGCCGAGCAGTTGGAACCACGAGGTCTTCTTCGCCACTTCGACGCCTGCCGGCAGCGCTTCTTCGGCCGCGCTGTCGCTGTTGATGTAGGCCAGTTCGCCTGCGGACAGGCGCTTTTGCTTGGCGGGCGGATCGTAGAACACCATCCACAGGGCCAGCCACAGGAAGCCGACTCCGCCGACGATGATGAAGGCGGCCTGCCAGCCCCAGATGGCGGCGATCGGCGGCACCGTCAGGGGAGCCAGGATGGCGCCGATGTTGGCGCCCGAGTTGAAGATCCCGGTGGCGAAGGAACGCTCCTTCTTCGGGAAGTATTCGGCGGTGGCCTTGATCGCGGCCGGGAAGTTGCCCGACTCGCCGACCGCCAGTACCGCGCGGGCCGCCATGAAACCGATGATCGACACTGGCCACGCAGCCAGGCCGAGGGAAGTCAGTACGCTGTTCACGCCCGTGCCGATGCCGATGGCATACGCGTGCATGATGGCGCCGATCGACCAGATACTGATCGCGACGACGAATGCCGCCTTGGTCCCGAGCTTGTCGATGACGCGGCCGGCGAACAGCATCGAGAGCGCATACACGAACTGGAATGCGGCGGTGATGTTGGCATAGTCGGTGTTGGTCCAGCCGAATTCCTTCGACAGGTCCGCCGACAGGAGACTTAACACCTGGCGGTCAAGATAGTTGACCGTGGTGGCGAAGAACAGCAGCGCGCAGATGGTCCAACGATATCTGCCAATAGCTTGCGGGGTTACGGCAATGGCTTGATGGTGCATGATCGTCTTTATGGTTTTTGTTAAGGGCCGGTGTCCTCACCGGCCCTTTACGAATCGACCGCGCTGCGCGGGGGTCTCACTCCCGCGCTGTTCTACTTCCGGCGCGGCCGGACTTTACTGAGGCAGTACCAGGGTGCCATCCACCAGGCGTGCCAGCTTGCGTGGATTGCTGTCCTGCAGATCTTCAGGCAGCAGGTCCGCAGGCACGTTCTGGTAGCAGACCGGACGCAGGAAGCGGTCGATCGCCGAGGCGCCCACCGAGGTCGTACGGCTGTCCGAGGTGGCCGGGAACGGGCCGCCGTGCACCATGGTGTGGGACACTTCGACGCCGGTCGGGAAACCGTTGAACAGGATACGGCCGGCCTTGCGCTCCAGGATCGGCAGCAGGCTGCCTGCCAGCGCCTTGTCGTCGCCGGTGGCGTGCACGGTGGCGGTCAGCTGGCCTTCCAGGTGCTCGGCGACCTGGCGCAGTTCGGCTTCATCCTTGCAGCGAATGAAGAGCGAGGCTGGGCCGAAGATTTCCGATTCCAGGTCAGGGGTCGACAGGTAGGTGGCCGCGTCGGTCGCGTACAGCGCCGCTTGGGCAGCGCAGCCCACGCCTTCGGTGCTGCCCTGGCCCACCAGCTCCACGCCCGGAATGGCCGACATCTTCTTCACGCCGTCCAGGTAAGCCTTGTGGATGCCCGGGGTCAGCATGGTGCCGGCGCCCTTGGCCGCCAGCGCGGCGCCCGAGGCGGCGATGAACTTGTCGAAGGCTTCGCCTGCCAGGCCCAGGACCAGGCCCGGGTTGGTGCAGAACTGGCCCACGCCCAGGGTCAGCGAATCGACGAAGCCTTGCGCCAGCTTGTCGTTGGCCAGCGCACCCGGCAGCACGAACACCGGGTTAATGCTGCTCATCTCGGCGTACACAGGGATTGGCTCGCGGCGCTCGGCCGCGGTCTTCATCAGGGCCACGCCACCTGCGCGCGAACCGGTGAAGCCGATGGCTTTCACGGCCGGGTGACCGGCCAGGCGCTGGCCGATCTGACGGCCTTCGCCGAACAGCATCGAGAAGGTGCCTTCCGGCAGATTGTTCGATGCGACGGCTTTTTGTACTGCCTTGCCAACCAGTTCGGCGGTGCCCAGGTGGGCGCCGTGGGCCTTGACGATCACCGGGCAGCCGGCGGCCAGGGCGGACGCGGTGTCGCCACCGGCCACCGAGAACGCCAGCGGGAAGTTCGATGCACCGAACACCACGACCGGGCCGATGGCGATCTTACGCAGGCGCAGGTCGGGACGTGGCGCGGGCGCGCGGTCCGGCTGGGCCGTGTCCAGGGTGGCGTCGAGGTAGTAACCATCGCGCACCACCTTGGCGAACAGGCGCAGCTGGCCCACGGTGCGGCCACGCTCGCCTTCCAGGCGGGCTTGCGGCAGACCGGTTTCCTGCATCGCACGCTCGATCAGCTCGGGGCCGATGTCCAGAATGTTCTGGGCGATCGTCTCCAGGAACACAGCGCGCTGTTCCGGGCTGGTCGCACGGTAGGTATCGAAGGCCTGCTGCGCCAGGGCGCAGGCGGCATCGGTATCTTCCGGGGTGGCCAGACCGAAGTCCGGGCCGATGGTTGCGTGGGTTGCCGGGTTGATCGCCTGCGCCGTACCTGCCGTGCCTTTAAAGGTACGTTGTCCGATGACCATTTCGCCGTTGATTGACATACTTTCTCCTAGGGGGTTATTTAGCGCCCGTAGCCTGGATCAGTTTCAGCAGCATTGCGTCTTCTTCAGCCGTCAGGTCGGTCAGCGGAGCGCGGACCGGGCCGGCGGAATGGCCTACCAGGCGTGCGCCGGCTTTCACGATGCTGACTGCGTAGCCGGCCTTACGGTTACGGATCTCGAGGTAAGGCAGGAAGAATTCGTCGATCAGGCGATTCGTGGTCGCGTGATCGTCTTTCGCGATGGCGTGATAAAAATCCATGGCCAGTTGTGGCACAAAGTTGAAAACTGCCGAGGAGTATACAGGTGTACCGAGCGCTTTGTAGGCTGCGGCGTAAACTTCGGCGGTTGGCAGGCCACCCAGATAGCTGAAACGGTCGCCCATGCGGCGCCAGATCGACACCATCAGCTCGATGTCGCCGATGCCGTCTTTAAAGCCGATCAGGTTCGGGCAGCGGTCGGCCAGCTTTTCCAGCGAGTCCGGGGTCAGGCGGCACTGGGCGCGGTTGTACAC
>JBKHWY010000198.1:0-7993 GCA_046566285.1 Gammaproteobacteria bacterium
GTGGTCCAGACGTCGACCCGGTCGCCCAGCGCCTCGTACACGTTGAGCGCGTAGTCACGGAAGAGGTAGGCGGTGTCGCGGTTGCGCCAGCCGCCCTCGTCCTCGAGCGCCTGCGGCAGGTCCCAGTGGTACAGGGTGTCATGCGCCTTGATGTTCTTCTGTGCCAGTTCGTCGAGCAGACGGTCGTAGAAGTCAAAGCCCTTTTCGTTCCATGCCCCCTTGCCTTCCGGCTGCACGCGCGCCCATGCGAAGGAGAAGCGGTAGGCGTCCACGCCCAGCGAGGAGATGATGCCCACGTCCTCCTGGTAGCGGTTGTAGTGGTCGCACGCGACCGTGCCGTCGCTTTGGTCCTTGATGTTGGCCGGATTGCTGCAGAAGGTATCCCAGATGGAGGGACCCTTGCCGTCGGTCGCGGACGCGCCTTCGATCTGGAATGCGCTGGTGGCGACACCCCAGAGGAAATCGGGGGGAAACTGTTTGGTCTGGTTCATGGAGGGCTCGGTTACGTTGGCACAAAAAATATAGAGCGCGCGGAACACTCGCGCCGTGGCCCGCCTGCTGGCGGAACTCGTTGTAAAACTAGCTTTTCACTATAACAATCCAGGCGAGGCAGCAACACCGGGCAGGACGGGTTTGGTAAAAATCGTAATTGGGGTTGGGAGCTTGATGAAGTGGCATGCACGGGGTTTGCGCGCGCAGGCATACCTCGGACGGGCGTCCGATCGCTTCCTCCAGTCTCCTCAGGCTATTATGATTTTTATCGTTTCCCGTACGACGCACGAAATTTTACTACGCCGCGTGAAATCGTTTTCATAGTACATTTCACCGGACCTGAAAGTCAAACAAAATAATTGGAGGCAAGCTACAACGAAACGATCAGCGCCACGCTGTGATCAGAACTGCCGGATGCGGGTCAGGAGCTTGGTAGTGGAGCGGTCGTGCTGGAAGTCGATGGCGACGGCGCGCCCGCCGTAACCCAGCACCGCCTGGCCTTCGGGAATGGCGGTCATGTCGTAGTCGCCGCCCTTGGCGTAGATCTCGGGGCGCGCCTGCAGCACCACTTCGAGCGCAGTGTCCTCGTCGAAGTCCACGACCAGGCTGACCGATTCCAGCGCGGCCAGCACCGCCAGGCGGTCGGCGCAGGTGTTGAGCGGGCGGTCGTCGCCCTTGCCCAGGCGCTTGACGGAAGCGTCCGTGTTGGCCGCCACCACCAGGGACGCGCCCAGCGCGCGCGCTTCGGCCAGGTAGGTCACGTGCCCCCGGTGCAGGATGTCGAAGACGCCGTTGGTCAGCACCACCGGCTTGGGCAAGGCGGCCACGCGCGCGGCCAGCTCGGCGCGCGTGCAGATCTTTTGTTCAAAACTCATTTGTTCAATACTCACCATCAACTCTGACACCCTTATTCTTCCGGTTCTTCTTCAATCGCCATCGACAGGTCGGCCGCGCTCTTGGCGCGCGGCCCGGCGCCCGGCTCGCCCCGTTCCCCGCGGAGCTTGATCTGCAGGCGCAGGCCGTTGGCCGAGTCGGCATTGCGGATCGCCTCATCGTAACTGATGAAGCCCTTGTTATACAGTTCGTACAGGGCCTGGTCGAAGGTGCACATGCCCAGTTCGCGCGACTTGTGCATGATCTCCTTGATGCCCGGGAAGTTCCCCTTCAGGATCATCTCGGCAATCGTCGGGGTATTGAGCAGGATTTCGATGGCGGCCTTGCGGCCCTTGCCGTCTTCCGTGCGCACCAGGCGCTGCGAGACGATCGCGCGCAGGTTCGAGGACAAATCCATCAGCAGCTGCGGACGGCGCTCCTCCGGGAAGAAGTTGATGATCCGGTCCATGGTCTGGTTGGAGTTGTTCGCGTGCAGGGTGCCCAGGCACAGGTGGCCCGTTTCCGCGAACGCGATCGCGTGCTCCATGGTTTCGGTGTCGCGGATCTCGCCGATCAGGATCACGTCTGGCGCCTGACGCAGGGTGTTCTTCAGCGCGTTATGCCAGGACAGCGTATCGACACCCACTTCGCGGTGGGTGATCAGGCAGTTCTTGTTCTTGTGGACGTATTCGACCGGGTCTTCCACCGTGATGATGTGGCCGGCCGAGTTGGCGTTGCGGTAGTCGATCATCGCCGCCAGCGTGGTCGACTTGCCCGAACCGGTGCCGCCCACCACCAGCACCAGCCCGCGCTTGGTCATGATGACTTCCTTGAGCACGTCCGGCAGGTCGAGCTTTTCAAAGGTCGGGATTTCGGAGGCGATGGTCCGCACCACCATGGCCACGCACTGCTGCTGGACGAAGACGTTCACGCGGAAGCGGCACACCCCGGGCAGGGAGATGGCAAAATTACACTCCATCTCCTGCTCGAATTCGGCGCGCTGCTTGTCGTTCATCAGCGAGACGGCCAGCGCCCGCGTGACCTCGCCCGTCAGGCGCTGGGCGCTGAGCGGCTTCATCGCGCCCTGGTGCTTCATGCTGGGCGGAAAATCAGCCGAGATGAACAGATCGGAACCGCCCTGGTGATGCATCACCGTCAGCAGCTTGTGGATATAGGCCTGGGCTTCGGCGGGGCCAAACTGGGACATACGCGCCTTTCAATCTTTTGGGAAACAAATTCAGGAAATCAATCATAAGCAAGCGCGCGCGGAAACGCCATCTCGACGGCAAAATCGCAGCAAATATAACCACAGTACGCGCCACGGGTATAGAATCATTGCTAAACGTTTGGCAACATTGTGTCAGGACGCTAATGATTCCGTGAGACGCTGTCCGCGTGGTCGCGTCTCCTCCCACTACGACTCTCGCCATGACCCTCACCGAGCTCAAATACATTGTTGCAGTCGCACGGGCCAAGCACTTCGGCCACGCCGCCGAAGCCTGCTTCGTGGCCCAGCCCACGCTGTCAGTCGCCATCAAGAAGCTGGAAGATGAACTGGGCGTCGTGCTGTTCGAACGGGGCGGCGCGGAAGTCTCGGTGACGCCGCTGGGCGCGCAGATCGTGGCGCAGGCCGAACGGGTGCTCGAGCAAACCGCTGCCATCAAGGAGCTGGCCAAGCAGAACAAGGATCCGCTGGCCGGCCCGCTGCGCCTGGGCGTGATCTATACGGTCGGGCCCTACCTGCTGCCGCCGCTGGTGAAGAACCTGATCGAGCAGGTGCCGCAAATGCCCCTGATCCTGCAGGAGAATTTCACCACGCGCCTGCTGGAACTGCTGCGCCAGGGCGAGCTCGATGCCGCCATCATGGCTTTGCCCTTGCCGGAACACGGCATGGCCATGCAGACCCTGTACGACGAACCCTTCGTGGTGGCGGTGCCGCGCAACCACGCCTGGGCCAGGCGCCACGACGTGTCGGCGCAGGATCTCAAGTCCGAGACCATGCTCCTTCTGGGGAACGGCCACTGCTTCCGCGACCAGGTGCTGGAAGTGTGCCCGGAGATGGCGCGTTTCTCCGCGCCGGGAAACGGCATGCAGCGCACCTTCGAAGGCTCGTCCCTGGAGACGATCCGCCACATGGTCGCCAGCGGCATCGGTTTGACGGTGCTGCCGCGCGCCTCGGTGCCGGACATGCATCCGAAGGACGGGATGCTGGCCTTCGTGCCCTTCCAGGCGCCGGTGCCGAGCCGGCGCGTGGTCATCGTGTGGAGAAAGAGCTTCACGCGGCGCGCGGCCATCGATGCGGTGTGCGCGGCGGTGGCCGCGTGCGATTTGCCGGGCGTGGACATGCTGCCACTGGAGCAGGCGGCGTAAGGGGCAGGGTGTCGCCCTTTCCGTCGATGGCATCGTTCCACACTGAGCTTATGCGGTATAGGTCCTGGCCTGCGAGGGTGTTGCAAAAGTCCCGCTGCATCGATCTACACCACAACTCTTAGCCCGTCGTCCCCGCGAAGGGGAAACGCATGCGTTTCCCCCATAGCGCTTTCGCGCAGAGTGGACCGACTTCACTGACGGAACGCGCCATGGATTCCCGCCTGCGCGGGAATGACGGTTTTGGAGCCAGCAAAGGAATGCGTTTAGCGTTCTGCGACACCCTCCTTCGCCAGGACGACGGCATTTACTTTGCAGTGCTAACCCAGTTGGCTGCGTTCATGCAGCGCTTGATTTGACCAGGAACCGTAAAACCGTCGTCCTGGCGAAGGCCAGGACCCATAGCGCGCTCAATCAGTGGCACGGTTCCACACCGACCATCACGCCGCCCAGGGCGGCGTGAATGCAGGCCCACCACCCACGCTGGCCTGCCCACCCACCGGCAGCACCGCCACCGCCCGGAACGCCTCCACGCCATCATTGGTCAAGCTGAAGTCCAGCCCGGCCGGCACCACCAGGCAACTGCCTTCGGTAACATCGAGACTATCCGGGCCTACCTGGGCCCTCGCCCTGCCCTCCAGCGCCACGAAAATCTCCTCCCGCGTCAGCCGGTGCGTCACGCCCTGCTGCCCCGGCGGCAGGCTGACGATCCACACGGCGTTCTCGCTGCTGCCCCGGCTGGGCGAGGCCAGTCCAGTGAAGCTGGCGCCGTGCAGTTCAAAGCTGGGTGCCTGCTCCTGTGCGATGAATGGCATACTCTCCTCCAGTGACATAAAATTAATAAACCAAGGTTTATCATCTTAGGTGAATGAATGACGAAGAGTCAAGCAAAGCCGGCGGCCGATTTCGGCATCCTGCTCAACACCGCCTTCGGCGCCTTCAAGGATGCCCTGCACGTCCACCTGGCCGAAGGTGGCTTCGATGACGTGGGCCCGTCCTTCGGCTACGTGTTCCGCCTGCTGGAAGAAGGCCCGCTCAACCTGCGCGCGGTGGCCGATGCCCTCGCCATCACCCCGCAGGGTGCGCTGAAGATCGTCAACGACATGGTCGAGAAGGGCTATGTGGAACGGGCCGACGATGCGCAGGACAAGCGCGTGCGCGCCCTGTCGCTGACGCCACGCGCGCACGCCGCCATCGCCCGTGCGCGGGCGTTTCATCGCAACTTCGAGCGCCAGCTCGGCAAACGCGTCGGCCCCGAGACGGCCGCCGCCGCCCGCATCGCGCTGGAAGACATCGTCGCGCACCATGGCCATGATGGCCGCGCGCACATGGTGTGATGTCTCCCGACCGCGCTGACGAGCGCCGCGCCGTTGTGCGCCGCACCGGCATCGTCATCATGGCCCTTGGCGTAGTGGAAATCCTGTACGGCGTGGCGAACGCGCCGCCGGGCGCCTTCTCCCTCAATTGCCTGGGCCTGCTGACGGGGCTGGCCATCTTCGCCGGCAATGCGCGCATGGTCGCGGGCGTGCGCTGGCTGGCCTGCCTGGAACTGGCGCCGGTCGCCTGGATGCTGGCCGGCCCGCTGCTGTTCGCGCCCGCCGACCTGCTGCTGACGCAGCTGCGCCTGGAACCGGGCCAACTGGCCACGCGTCACGTGCCGCTGATGGTCACGCTGGCGGCGCTGATCTTCATTGCGCGCCAGCTGGGCCGACCCGAGGTCTTGGACGCCGACAGCGCCGCCCGCATCGAAGCGCGCGACCTGCGCATTCCCGCCGCGCTGGGCCTGGCAATCGCCATCGGCCTGGGCGTGCATGACTACCGCACCCTGCACGGCGACGATGCCCGCATCGCGCTGGCGCGTGCGGCGCAGCGCTACGACGGCCAGTACCGCTACTTCATCCGGGCGATCCGTTACCACGGGGGCGATCACCCGGCCGTGACGGCGGACCTGGACGTGTGGAACGCATACGAGGTGCGGCACGAGGTCGAAGGCTGGCCGATCTAGCAAACGCAGTAAAATGCGAGCACTGTCAACTTTGCTATCACGATGAACAAGCTGGGTCTTTACATCCGCCTGGTCCGCCTGGACAAGCCGATCGGCATCCTGCTGCTGCTGTGGCCCACGCTGGTGGCCTTGTGGATCGCGTCCGACGGCGCACCCAACCCACTGTTCGTAGCGATCTTCACCCTCGGCACCGTCCTGATGCGCTCGGCCGGTTGCGCCATCAACGACTACGCCGACCGCGACTTCGACAAGCACGTCAAGCGCACCGCCGAACGCCCCCTGACCTCCGGCCTGCTCAAGCCGCGCCAGGCGCTCTACACCGCTGCCGTGCTCTCGCTGGTGGCGTTCGCGCTGATCTGGCCCTTGAACGCGCTGACCAAGCAGCTCTCGGTGGCCGCCGTGGTGCTGGCCGCGTCCTACCCCTACTCCAGGCGCTTCTTCGCCATCCCCCAGGCCTACCTGGGCATCGCCTTCGGCTTCGGCATTCCAATGGCGTTCGCCGCCGTGCAGAACAGCGTGCCGCCGATCGCCTGGGGCCTCCTGGTGGCCAACGTGTTCTGGGCGATCGCCTACGACACCGAATACGCCATGGTCGACCGCGACGACGACATCAAGATCGGCATGCGCACCTCGGCGATTACCTTCGGGCGCTTCGACGTGGCGGCCGTGATGCTGTGCTATGGCGTGGCGCTGGCGCTCGACCTGCTGTGCGGCTGGCTGGCGGGCCTGCGCTGGCTGTATGCGGCCGGGATCGCGGTGGCCGCCGGCGTGGCGCTTTATCACTACACCTTGATCCGCGAACGCGATCGCATGCGGTGCTTTGCCGCTTTCCGCCACAACAACTGGTTGGGTGCGGCCATTTTTGCCGGGGTCGCGTTAGACTATGCATTCGGATAATATTGTCCACTTGGTATGAGCGTCACGCTCTCGTCCCCAACTGATGAGGTATAAAAACATGATCGAACCAATCCCAACCCGCACCAACGCCCGCGAACAGTTGATGAGCGACCTGAAGTCCGTGATCGCGGATGCCGAGCAGTGGCTGCGCAGCGGCAGCCACCTGACCGGTGAAGACCTGGCCGCCGCCAAGGCCAAGTTCGAGCGCACCCTGTCGGGCGCCAAGGCCGACCTGATCCGCCTGGAAGAAGCCGTGGTCGAGAAGGCCAAAGTCGCGGCCAAGACCACCGACGAATTCGTCACCGAGAACCCGTGGAAGGCCGTGGGCATCGGCGCGGCCGTCGGGCTGGCGCTGGGCGTGCTGATCTCGCGCCGATAGTGTCGGTCGTGTCGCTCGTCCACACCGCCCGGCAGCTCGGCGCCACCGTGCTGGGCATGCTGCGCACGCGGCTGGAGCTGGCGGCGGTGGAGCTGGAAGAGGAATCCCGGCGCGTGCTCGGCTACGCGGCCCTGGGCCTGCTGGCCCTGTTCCTGGCCGGGCTGACCCTGGTGTTCATCGCCCTGTTCATCGTCATCCTGTTCTGGGACAGCTACCGGCTTGAAGCGGTGGGCGGCCTGGTGCTGGTGTTCGGCGCCGCCTCCGTCGTGCTGGGCCTGAAAGTGAAGAACAGCCTGGCCGCCAAGCCGCGCTTCATGGCCGCCACGGTGGCCGAATTCGGCAAGGACCTGGACCTGGTGCGAGGCCACCATGAGTGAACTGGCCACCCGCCGCCGCGAACTGGCCGAGCGCTGCGCCGCCGAACGCGCCGAACTGGCCGATGTCATCGGCGGCATCCGTGCGCCGCTGGGCGGCCCGAATGCCCCCCGCCCGGTGGCCGGACGCTTCAGGCTACCGCTGATCGCGGCCGGCGCGCTGCTTGGCCTGGCCGTGCTGCGCCCACGCCGCATTTTGCCGCTCGCCGCCAAGGCGCTGGGCGCCTGGAAAGCGCTACGGCCCGTGCTGGCCCTGCTGCGCCGGCCTGGAGCGTGATACCAGCCCTTCTCGTCCATTGGATGGGCCACTTCAGCACGCGCTTTCGCAACAGCTTCACCCTGGCCCGCGAGCTCCGCGCGGGCGCCTGAGCTTCCCCACTAACTCACCTTCCCTGACGAAGCAATCCGGCCGCGGCACGCGCCATGCCCGCGCCGAACGCCTTCGCATCGCCAAAACGTTATGTTTTTTGTAATCTTAAATTTTACGCAAGCTTGTATTTTTTGTTATATACTTTTTTCAGCAATGCGAGCTTCGAGGACAAGCTTTTCAGGTGTGGCGGGATGTCGTTTCCGGCACGTGACCGGTGACGACAGCAGTGTTTGTGC
>JBKHWY010000199.1:0-7910 GCA_046566285.1 Gammaproteobacteria bacterium
GTCCAGCGTCAGGCTGCTGCCGCAGGCCGGGGTGGTGGCTTCGCGGTTGCCGCTGGCCGTGGCCTGGTTGCTTTCCCACACGTCCGCCACCGCGCCATGCTTCAGGAACTTGTACTGGATGGCGGTCGAGGGCGGCAGCTGGATGGTCTGCGACCAGGCCGCGTTCGCGCCCGTGGTCTCGGCCGTCAGCTGGTCGCTGGTGGTGGCGGTCCAGTTGCCCAGCTCGCCGCGGTTGCCCACCACGTGCACGTTCTGGCCCGTGACGGTGTTGGCGTTGGCGACGCGGAACTTGACGCTGACGGTGGTGCAGGTGCCGCCACCGGTCGATCCCACCTTCTGGTTCACGTGCAAGGCCACGGCGGGGACGGTCGAGCCGGTATTGCCGGGAATGCTGAGCGTGGCGATGCCGTTCGAACCGATCACCACGCTGTCGCTGGTGCAGCCGGTCGCGGCGGCGTTCAGCGTGCCGTGCGCCACATTGCAGTAGGTGCCGGCCGGCAGCAGGGTCTGGAACGAGGCATTCCAGGCCGCGCCGTCGTTGTTGATGGCCACAAAACCCTTGGCGCCGCGCGAGAAGGCGATCTGGTTGCCGGTGCCGGAGGTGAAGTTGTCCACGCCGGTGCCGGCCGTCGCGTTGCGGAACGCCACCATGTTGGAGATGTCGGACCAGCGGTGGATGAAGTCCCACGACTGGTTGATCAGCGGGTTGCCGCTGGCGTCGAACGGGCTGGCGCTCGGCGGACCCTGGTCGCGGTCGGTGAAGCGGAAGCCCGAGTGCAGCTGGGCGTGGCCATACGGCCAGGCCAGCATGAAAATGTTGGCCAGGTCGTAGCGCTTGGTGCCCTGGCTGTCGTTGGTGGTGCCGGTGTAGTTCGAGGCGTTGAGCGAATCGCCCGAGTTACGTTCCGTGTCCCAGTTGTTGACAAACACGGATGCCTTGTCGGACGGGACGAAGCCCCAGGTGCCGCCCCAGCCCGATGGCGTGCCCATGTAGGTGCGCACTTGCGACAGGGTGGCGCCATTGGAGTTGCGGAACATGTCGCGCACCATGTAGGTGTACTTGAATTCGTTAAGCGTGCCGATGCTGTAGTAGTCGGCGCGGTTCACGTTGCCGTCGGGGATGATCTCCTGGGTGATCCACAAGGTCTCGCCCATCTTGGTGGCCTTGGTGACGCCCGCCACAATGGCCGACAGTTCATTGGCGGCGATGTGCTTGGCCGCGTCGATGCGCATGCCATCGATGCCCATGCCCACCAGCTTGTTCATATAGTTCTTGATCTGGCCCTGCACGTAGGCACTGCCGGTGTTCAGGTCGGGCAGGCCGGGCATGCGGCACTGGGTGACGTTGCTGCGGTTTCCCGGCGAGCCGTAGTCGGCGCTGGTGATGTCGCAGAAGGTGTGGAAGTCCGGCGAACTGAAGGCCGGGTAGGTCAGAGTGTTCGAATTCCAGGTCGAGCCGTTGGTGGCCGTGCCCGAACCGCCCGCCATCTGGTTGACCACCACGTCGGCATACACGCGCACGCCTGCCGTGTGGCAGGTGTTGATCATGGTTTGCAGCTCGGCCTCGATGCCCATATTGCTGTTCAGGCTGACGTAGTTGACGGGCTGGTAGATGTCGTACCAGAAGCCCAGCTTGGCCGAGGCGTGCGGTGGCGAAATCTGGACGGCGCCGAAACCTTGCGGGCCCAGGTGGTTCGTGCACTCCTTGGCGATGTCGTTCCACTTCCAGCGGAACATTTGCACCGACGTATTGGCCGGGTTGAGGGGGACGGCTTGCGCGGTGCTGATGAAGCTGCCGCCCAGGAGGGCTGTGGCAGCCAGGAGGTGACGGACGAGCTGAGTCTTTTGAAGATGCTTCATGGTGCTTCCTTATGGTTTTTAAATGTGTGGAATACATGACTGCGCGGGCGCCATCCCCTGTCTCTCCTCGGGTGATAGTGACCGTTACTACGTGTCTCTCTGGAGACGATCCGCGTGCAGCGCGGCGATGCGCGTCTGGCGGCAGCGCAGCGGCTCGGCTGCTCTGGAGGCGCGGCTCAGGTGGCCGGTGATTTGTTATCCTCGACGTTCAATGTAGCACAACTACATGCCGTGTAAACAAGACAGTTGGTCGCTGTGCAATAAAGCCGAGAAGTGGCTGAGGACGAGAGGGTGTGTGTCGTGGTAGCGTGTAGTGAGGCTACGCGGAAAACTGATGACAAACCGTACAAACGCAGGTGGTTAAAACTTTCGAGATTGAAATTAACATTCCTCTAAGGGAATGTGTCCCGCAGCCGGACGCTAGCGGTATTGATAGGCGCCGATGTCGGCCGGTTTGCCCGACGGCCGCGCCCGTCCGGCGATATCCGTGCGGGTGGCGAACTGCGCTGTTCCCCGGGCAATCGCAGGGGAGCTGGGCAGCAGGCGGAAGTCCGGATTGCCGCGCTTGCCGTAGCGGACGAATTGCGGCGCCAGGGCCACCGTTCCGCTGTGCGACAGGCCGTTGCGCAACTGCCAGTCGGCGGTGGCGTTCTGGTAGACGAGGTTGTTGCGGTAGCTGTTGTGGGGCCCCGTGTCGCCCTGTTCGGAAATGCCGTAGCGGTTGTCGAACACGATGTTGTTGTGCACGGCGGTGAAGTCGTTGGGGCCGCGCGTGTGGTAGTAGTCGCCCCCGCCCACCAGGATGCCGGTGGTCGAGCCGGACACGGTGTTGTGGCTGACGACGACATTGTTCGCGTCATGCCACATCTGGATGGCCGCGCCGCCGACTGCGTACACGACATTGTTCTGCACGCTGCCGCTGGTGCTGATGTAGATCCCCTGCATGCTGCGGCAGCCGGGCGGGCCGATATCGCTGACGGTGTTGCTGAGCACATCGTTGCGGATGCCCTTGTAGTAGCTGTCCACCCCGATGCCGGCGCCCCCGCTTTTGGCGCAGGGAGCGTTGCGTCCCAGGTGATGGATGCGGTTGTCGCGGACGACGTTGAAGGAGCCGCCCACGTAGATGCCTTGCGTCCATTTGACGCCCCGCTGGGGCGCGCTGCCGTCGATCTCGAAGCCGGCGATGTCCACGTAGTTGCCGCGGTTGTCCCAGGCCGTGGCGCTGTCGGACAGCATGGGCGGCACCAGGCGCGCGCCCCACTTGTTGGTCGACACGTACGAGATGCGCTGGGCCGCCGTGCCGCTCATGGTGGTCTTGAAGCCCCCTTCGTATTCGCCCGGCGCCACGTGGATGGTGGTGCCGGGCAGGGCATTGCGCGAGGCGCGCAGGATGGTGCGAAAGGGTTGGGCCGCGGTGCCCGCGTTGGCATCCGAGCCGTGCGGCGCCACGTAGTAGTGATACGGATTGGGCTGGGCGGCGGAAAGATCGGCCGCGCCGGCGGCCAGCGCCGGGAGCTGGCAGGCAATTACCCAGCCCCCCATCCAGCCCGCCAGCCAGGCCAGGAAAAAGCCCTTGCGTGCAAACCGTATAAACAGTTTCATCGATCGGTCCCGGGTTGCCTGAACTGCCGCCTGAGCTGATGCCTGCAATCTGGAGGCGGATGTTGGAATCGAACCAACTTCCCCAGTGTTGCGCACTGGTGCATGCCCAATCTGCTACTCCGCCGTGAGAACCAGTGTCCCTGATCGGATGGGCGGCAGGTATCGACTCGATCAAACTTGGACCTGAAACTAAAACAGCAAAAAACGATCGCTTTGCAGAGTAAAAACTGTAGGCAATGCCCGGCTGAAATGAGTCCGAAAAGCACCCTCGGTATCCGCTGTTCATGACCGCCTGTATCGGGCGCTCGACGCCACTCGAACTCGCTAGACTGCTTGTGGGATCGACAAGTCCCTCACGACCCACGTTGTCCAATCCACTGGAGACCCACGATGAAAAACGTATCAAAAGTTTTGACGAGCAGCGCGCTCGCAGCCTGTCTCGCGTTACCGTTTGGTGCCCACGCAGCGGACATGAACACGCCGGCCGCCTCGGCCCTGAACAAGGCCGACCAGAAGATCCTGCAAGAGATGGCCGTGGCCAACATCGATGAGATCGCCGCCGCCAAGATTGCCGTGAACAAGAGCCAGAGCGCAGAAGTGAAGGCGTTCGCGCAGCAAATGATCGACGATCACACCAAGGCCTTGAACGATGTGACGACCCTGGCGCAGACCAAGGGTGTGACCCTGCCGACCGAGCCGGACACCAAGCACAAGGCAGCCGCCGCCGCGCTGGAAAAGCTCAGCGGCGCCGCGTTCGACAAGGCTTACATGATGCAGGCTGGCGTGGGCGACCACAACGCCGTGCAGAAGAAGCTGCAGAAGAACCAGACCAAGGCCAAGGATGCCGACGTGAAGGCGCTGGCGGCCAAGATGCTGCCCACGGTCGAGCAGCACCTGCACTCGGCGCACCAGCTGCGCGATGCGCAGAAGGCCGCCAAGTAAGCCAGGTCAGGCCGGGGCGGCCACGCCAACCGGCCGACCGGCGGTTCAGCGTGCCAGGCTGTTGATCTGGATGCCGCGGTAGCGGCGCCGCAGCACGATGGCGGCCGCCGCGCCGGCCAGGCCCAGCATGGCAACCGGACCGAGGCGGCCGGCCGGGTTGGCCGGCACATAGGCCACTTCGTTCGAGGGCATCGTGGCCGCATTCATGCGGCTCTGTTCGTTGGTGGCGCCGATCACGGTCTCGGCATCGTTGATGCCGTTGGTCAGGAACAGGGCATGGTGGCCCTTGTGCACCGTCATCTTGCCGTCACGCCAGACGAACGACTGGCGCTGGTCGCGCAAGGTCACCGTGCCCACCACGTGGCCGGCATTGTTGATGCCGGTCGCGTAGCTGTTGCCATAGCCGATCAGCGCGCCCAGGTCCACCATGCGGCCGCGGTCGAGCACGAACGCCTGGGTCTTGTGCTCGGCCGTTTCAGCGGCGCCCACGATCACGCCGGCGTCATTGATCGCGGCGGCCGCGCTGTAGCGCCCGCCCAGCGTGCCCAGGTCCTGCATGCCGCGTTCGGGGTCGTACAGGAAGGCATGGCGAAAGCCATCCTGCGCGACCGCCGTGCCCACTATCCGTCCCGAATTGTTAATGCCGCTCGCGTAGCTGATGTTGCCGCCCAGCGTGCCCAGGTCCTTGACCGTGCCATCGGCCTTGTACAGCACCGCATGGAAGTCGCCGTCGGCCGTATCGGCAAAGCCGGCCACGTCGCCCGCCCCGTTGATGGCCATGCCAAAGCTGCTGGGGCCGCCCAGGGTGCCCAGGTCGCGCATGCCGCCCGCCTTGTCGTAGACGATGGCGCGCCAGTGTCCGTTGGCATCCCGTGCCGAGCCGACGATCTTGCCGGATTCGTTGATCGCCTTGGCATTGCTGTAGTCGCCGCCCAGCGAGCCCAGTTCGGTCAGCCGGCCTTGTTCGTACATGATGGCGTGCTGGCGGCCTTCATCGTCTTCCAGGACGGCGGCCACCTGGCCGGCGTGGTTGATGTCGTACGCGATGGTCGACTCGCCATTGGGCGCCTTGATGCCGAGCGGGCGGGGCCCTGCCGTTGCCGCTCCGGCGGCAAGCAGCAGGATCAGCAGGCTGCAGGGTAGAACTGGACGCATCTTTTCTCCTCCGTATTGTTGGTGTTGTGTACCGCGGGCGTGGCGTTGACGGCCGCTGTTCAGTAACTATACGGGAGAAAGACGCAAATCGGGCAAGCTTAGTAAAAAGTTATAGCTGGGGCCCGATGAGCCGATCGGCGATATCGCTCGGCGCGCCAAATTCCAGCGTCGGCGCATGAGCGCGCAGCGCGGAGAGCGGCGCATAGCCCCAGCTCACCGCCCCGAACGCGATCCCGGCCTTGTGGGCGGCCTGGGCGTCAGTCCCATGGTCGCCTATGTAGATCGCCGCCGGGGGCTCCACCTGCTGTGCGCGCATCACCGTGCGCAAACGCGACGCCTTGCCGAACATCGACATGCCGCATTCGAAATGCCCGATCAGCGCGGCCAGCTCGGGGCCCAGCACACGCCGCACATTGTCCTCCGAGTTGGACGACACCACGGCCAGGCGCACCTCCCGCCGGTGCAGCGCCTGCAGCACGTCCGGGATGCCGGCAAACGGGCGGATGTGGGCAGCGCTGTCCTGCATCAGCGCGATGAAGGTCTTCGACACCATCGGCAGCTTCCAGGCCGGCATGCCGACACGGGTCATGACCTCGCGCGCGCTCAGGTGGCGCAGCGCGTCCGCCTTCGACACATCGATGCGGCGAAAGCCGTGCCGGTCCGCGATCGTGTTGAACACGCTGAGAAAGAACGGGAAGGAATCGGCCAGGGTGCCATCGAAATCGAACATGGCGAGTCGATAGCGGGGGGAGCTCATGGCGGCCTTGCCCTTCCCATCACTCGAACGCGAACGCGTGCATGGCCAGCACCGCATGCGTGAAGCTCTCGTGCAGCACGCGCGTGCGGGTTGAACCTGCGCCGAACGCGACCAGGAGCGGCGCCAGGTGTTCGCTGGTGGGGTGGGCGCGCGCCGCGTACGGCGCCAGCTCTTCCCAGCGCGCCAGGCTGGCGCCATCGTGCGCGGCCAGGACACCCGTCATCCAGTGGGCGAACTCGCGCACGTAAGGCGGCGGCTCGGCATGCAGGGCGCCCGGGCGGAAGTCGCGCAGGTTGTGGGTAAAGCCGCCGGAAGCGAGCACCAGCACCCCTTCGGCGCGCAAGGGTTCCAGTGCCGCGCCCACCGCCATCAACTGCGCGTTGGTCAGCGACAGGTCCAGCGACACCGACACCACCGGCACGTCGGCCTGTGGATACATCAGTTTCAAGGGCACCCAGGCGCCGTGATCGAGGCCGCCGTCCTCCTTGCGCGCCACCGCGATGTGCGCTGCGCCGAGCAGGGACGCGACACGCTCGGCCAGCGCCGCATCGCCCGGCGCCGTGTAGTCCAGCTGGTAGAGCGCCTGCGGGAAGCCCCAGAAGTCATGGACGGCGTGGTGGCGCGCGGCGGTGCTGACCACCGTGGCCGACGCCGTATCGTGTGCCGAGATGACCAGCAGCGCGCGCGGCTTGCGCAGTTCCGTACCCAGGCCGGACAGGAAGGTGCGCGCCGGGACGTCCTCGAGCAGCAAGGTGGGCGCGCCGTGCGAGACGAACAGGCTGGGGAAAGTGGTGGATGCCGTCATGGTGTTCTCCTTCAGTGCGATGAAGGACAGTGTAGGGCCGGTGTGTGCCGCGATGAAGCGGCCTCGCTGAAATGGATCATTTCGGGTTCTGCAACGGTGGCAGATCGAACCGGTCCCACACGGGCGTGCCTTCGAAGGCCTGGACCAGGAAGTCGACCAGCGCGCGCACCTTGGCCGACAGGTGCTTGCGGCTCGGGTAGAGCGCGTAGATGCCCAGCTCCGCGCTGGTGTAGTCCGTCAGGAGCGGCACCAGGCGGCCGGCGGCGATGTCCTCGCCGACGATGAAGGTCGGCTGCAGGATGATCCCCGCGCCGGACAGCGCCGTGGCGCGCAGCGTGTCGCCGTTGTTGGCCACGAAGGCGTGCTGCACGGTGACCTTGTGCAGGCTTCCACTCGCGTCGTGAAAGCTCCACTCGTTGCGCGCACTCCAGTAGGCGTAGCCGAGGATATGGTGGCCGGCCAGGTCCGCCGGCGTCTGCGGCACGCCATGGCGCTCCAGGTAGGCCGGCGCCGCGCAGGTGACCAGGCGCGCCGGGGCCAGCTTGCGGGCGATCAGGTTGGTCGATGGCAGCTGGGCGATGCGCACGGCCACGTCCACGCCTTCCTCGATCAGGTCGACCGTGCGGTCCGACAGCGTGACGTCCAGCTGCACGTGCGGATGCGCCGCCATGAAACGGCCCCACAGCGGCGCCAGGTGCAGCAGGCCAAAGCTCACCGGCACATTGATCTTCAAGGTGCCCACCACGCGCGCGGACGACAGCGAAGCCACCGCATCGGCTTCTTCCAGGT
>JBKHWY010000200.1:0-7904 GCA_046566285.1 Gammaproteobacteria bacterium
CGCGCTCGCTCAGAGTGGAACGATGCCATTGAGGGAACGCGCCATGGGTCCCGGCCTTCGCCGGGACGACGGTTCTAGGTGTGCAGGTGGAAGCGCACGCCGTAGGTCCGCCCCGGTCTGTGCCACTGTGGACCCCTAGCGCGGCAACGGCAAAGTCAACTCGAACGCCGCCCCTTGCCCCGGCTGGCTGGTCACGGAGAGCATGCCCTCATGCGATTCGGCCAGCAGGCGGGCGATGTACAGGCCCAGTCCCAGGCCTTCGCGCACTTCCTTGTTGCCGGCCCGTTCGAACGGATTGAAGATGCGCGCAATGTCCTCCTGCGCGATACCGGGCCCGCGGTCGCGCACGATCACGTGGGCGAAGCCGTCCAGCGTGAACAGCGAAATCGTGATCGGCTCCGTGCCGCCATAGCGCAGCGCATTGGTCAGCAAATTGACGATCACCTGCTCGACGCGGAACTCGTCCCATACCCCATGCACCGGCTGCGGTGCATCCAGCTCGATGGTGGCGCCGGCCGCCTCCATCCGGTTCGACAGGTCGGCCACTACCCGCTCCAGTAAGGCTTTGAGTTCGGTGTCGGCCGGGCGGATCGACAGCTTGCCGCTCCTGATGCGCGAGACGTCCACCATGTCGTTGATCAGGCGGATCATGCTCTGGATCTGGCGGCCGTCGCGCGCCACCATCTTGCGCAGATTCTCCTGGCTGAAGAAGCCCATATTGCCTTTGTCGAGCTGCATGCCGCGCAGCTGCGCTTCCAGGAACAGGGTGTTGAGCGGGGTGCGCAGTTCGTGCGCCACCATCGACATGAAGTCGTCGCGCATGCGCACGGCGCGCTCCAGCTCCGCCTGGGTGGCGCGCAGCTCGCGCCGGCTCTGCTCCAGCGCTTCCACCTGGCGCTTGACTTCGTTCCGCTGCTGGCACAGCGACACGAACACGTTGACCTTGCTCTTGACGGCCGCGACGTCGAGCGGCTTGTGCAGGAAGTCCACCGCGCCCGTCTCGTAGCCCTTGAAGGCGTAATTGAGCTCGCGCCCGGCCGCGCTGACAAATACGATCGGCACATGGCGGGTGCGCTCGGTGCCGCGCATCAGTTCGGCCAGCTCGAAGCCATCCATCACCGGCATCATCACATCCAGGATGGCCAGGGCGAAGTCGTGCTCGAGCAGGAGCGACAGGGCCTGCTCGCCGGAGCAGGCCTGGTAGATGGTGCGCCCCGGTTCATCGATGATGCGGGACAGGGCCAGCAGGTTCTCCGGCCGGTCGTCGACGATCAGCACATTGATGTTCTGTGTCGGGTCTTGTGTGGTCGTCATCTAGGCATCTCCAGCATGTTCAGCAAAGTACGCACCTGCTCCAGGCGCAGCACCAGGTCGGGCGCGCGCAGGGCGATGGCGGCCGCGGGCATGGTCGGCATCTCCGCCTCCTGCGGGTCCTGCGCGACGGTCAATCCGCCCGCGCGCCCGATGGCCGCCAGGCCGGCGGCGCCGTCGGCGCTGGCGCCCGTCAGCAGGATGCCCAGCAGGCCGCGCCCGTAGGCATCGGCCGCCGACTCCATCAGGATGTCGATGGCCGGACGCGAGAAGTGTAGCGGGTCTTCCTGGCTCAGCGAGAAACAGCCCTCGCGCTCGATCGACAGATGGTAGCCGGGCGCGGCGAAATACACCACGCCGGGCGCCAGCATCTCCTTGTCGTCGGCCTGGCGCACCGGCATCGGCAGGTACTGCTGGAATACCTCGGCCAGCCGGCTGTCGCGGTCGTCCGGCATGTGCAGCACGATCACGACGGGGAATCCGAAGCGCGCCGGCAGGCCCGCCAGGATGGCGCGCAGGGCGCCGATGCCGCCGGCCGAGGCGCCGATCACCACCGCCTTGACGAGGCGCCGGCCCAGGGCGGCGCTCAGGTCTTCGGTTGCATGGCTGTTCATGGAGCCACCTTGCGAAACAGGCGCTCGGACTTGACCAGCGCGTCGAAGCCGCCCGCGTAGGCGGAGAAGTCCAGGCTCTCCTTGCTGCCCAGGCCGAGGAAGCCGCGGTGGCACAGCGACTCGTGGAACAGGCCAATGGCGCGGTCCTGCAGGCGGCGGTTAAAGTAGATCAGCACGTTGCGGCAGGAGACCAGGTGGGTCTCGGAAAACACGCTGTCGGTGGCCAGGCTGTGGTCGGCGAAGATCACGTTTTCCACCAGCGAGCGGTCGAACAGGGCGCCTCCGTAGGCGGCCGTGTAGTAGTCGGAGAACGCCGCGCGCCCGCCCGCCATCTGGTAGTTGGCGGTGTAGGCGCGCATGCGATCGAGCGAGAACACGCCCTTGCGCGCGCGCTCGAGCGACACCGGGTTGATGTCGGTGGCGTAGATGATCGAGCGTTCCAGCAGGCCTTCCTCGCGCAGCAGGATCGCCATCGAGTACAGCTCTTCGCCGGTGCTGCAGCCGGCGATCCAGATCTTCAGCGACGGGTAGGTCTGCAGGTGCGGCGCCACCTGTTCGCGCAGGGCGGCGAAGTAGCTGGGGTCGCGGAACATCTCGGACGTCGGGATGGTGAGGAACTGCAGCAGCTGCATGAAGCTGTCGGGGTGATGCAGCACCTTGGCCTGCAGCTCGGAGATGGTGGCGCAGTCCATCTGGTGCAGGGCGTACAGCACGCGGCGCTTCTGCGAGGCGCCGGCGTAGTCGCGAAAGTCGTAGCTGTACTTCAGATAGATGGCTTCCATCAGCAGCCGCAGCTCGATGGACAGGCTGTCGCCTCCCTGCGCTGCGTGGCTCATCCGATGCGCTCCATGCCCGGCATCCAGACCCGCAGCAGCGAGTACAGGCGGTCCAGGTCGATCGGCTTGGCCAGGTAGTCCGAGGCGCCGGCCTTGAGGCACTGTTCCTGGTCGTCCTTCATGGCTTTCGCGGTGATCGCGATGATCGGGGTCTTGGCGAAGCGCGCGTCCTGGCGCAGGCGGCGCGTGGCTTCCAGCCCGTCCATCCCGGGCATCATGATGTCCATCAGGACCAGGTCGATGTCCGGGTTGGCGTCCATCTTGGCCAGCGCCTCGAAGCCGTCGCGGCCCACCAGCACCGAGATGCCTTTCTGCTCCAGCGCGCTGGTGAGCGAGAAGATGTTGCGCACGTCGTCGTCCACCAGCAGGATGCGGCGGCCGTCGAACACGCCGTCGCGCGAGCGCACGGTTTTCAGCATGCTCTGGCGCTCGGCCGACATCTGCGACTCGACCCGGTGCAGGAACAGGGTGACTTCGTCGAGCAGGCGTTCGGGCGAGCGCGCGCCCTTGATGATGATCGAGCGCGAATACTTCATCAGCTCGGCCTCTTCGTCACGCGTCAGGTTGCGGCCGGTGTACACGATCACCGGCGGGAACGAGCAGATTTCCTCGGTGGCCATGCGGCGCAGCAGCTCGTGCCCGTGCATGTCGGGCAGCTTGAGGTCGATGATCATGCAGTCGAACACGTGGGCACGCAGCAGGTCGAGCGCTTCGGTGGCGCTGGCCACGGCGGTGATTTCCACGTCCTCGTCGTCGATCAGTTCCACTACGCTCTTGCGCTGGCGCTCGTCGTCTTCCACCAGCAGCACGCGCTTCAACTGCTGGGTGAACTTGCCTTCCAGGGTGGCGAACACCTGGCGCAGGCGCTCGCGCGTGGCCGGCTTGATGACGTAGCCGACCGCGCCCAGCTGCAGGGCGGCGTCGGCGCGGTCGTTGGCCGAGACGATGTGCACCGGGATGTGGCGCGCCTGCGGATTGGCCTTGAACTTCTGCAGCACGTCCATGCCGGAGCCGTCGGGCAGGCCCAGGTCGAGCAGGATCGCGTCGGGCGAGTAGGTGCTGGTCATGGCCAGCGCATCGGCCGCGCTGTGCGCGACCAGGCAGCGAAAGCCCATCTCGTGCGCCAGGTCGAACAGGATGCGCGCAAAGGTGGGGTCGTCCTCGATCACCAGCACGGTGCGGGCGGCGGCGCCGTCGCCCTGCAGGCGGTCGCGGTCGTCCGTGAAGGCGGCCGTGCCGGGCGCGCGCGGGGGTATGGGCGCGGGCGCCGGGGCCGGGTCCGAGGGCGGGATGGACACGGCGGGCACCGGGGCGAAGGGGCGTGCCGGCGCCGGCGCGGCAGCCTGCGGCTGCACCGGGCCCGGCTCGGGCAGCGTGAGCGCGGGCGGCATCACCAGCGTGAAGGTGGAGCCGTGACCGGGGCTGCTGACCACTTCGATGCTGCCCCCCAGAAGCTGGGCCAGGTCGCGCGAGATCGACAAGCCCAGGCCGGTGCCGCCGTAGCGCCGGCTGGTGGTGCCGTCGGCCTGGCGGAAGGCTTCGAAGATGATGCCCTGCTGGTCCTGGGCGATGCCGATGCCGGAGTCGCGCACGGCAATGGCCACCTGGCCGTCCGGACGCGCGCCGATGGTGAGCGCGACTTCGCCGCGGTCGGTGAACTTGATGGCGTTCGACAGCAGGTTCTTGACCACCTGCTCCAGGCGCCGTCCATCGGTGAAGATGGTCTCCGGGGCGCCGGGCTCGATGCGCGCGCTGAAGTTCAGCTGCTTTTGGCTCGCCAGCGGCGTGAAGGTCATGCGCATGTTCTCGACCAGGTCGGACAGGCGGATGTCTTCCGGAGCCAGTTCCAGCTTGCCCGCTTCGACCTTGGAGATGTCGAGGATGTCGTTGATCAGGTTCAGCAGGTCGTTGCCGGCCGAGTAGATGGTGCGCGCGAATTCCACCTGGTCCGGCTCCAGGTTGCCTTTCGGGTTGTCGGACAGGAGCTTGGACAGGATCAGCGAGCTGTTGAGCGGCGTGCGCAGCTCGTGCGACATATTGGCCAGGAATTCGGACTTGTACTTGCTGGCGCGCTGCAGGTCGAGCGCGCGTTCTTCCAGCTGGGTCTGGGCCTGGCTCAGGGCGCTGTTCTTGGCGTCCAGCGCCATGGCCTGCTCGGCCAGCTGGTCGTTGGTCTGCTCCAGTTCGGCCTTCTGGTTCTCCAGGATGGTCTGCGACTCTTCCAGCACACGCGACTGTTCTTCCAGTTCCTCGTTGGCGGTGCGCAGTTCCTCCTGCTGGACCTGCAATTCCTCGTTGAGCTGCTGGGTCTCGGCCAGGGCATCCTGCAGGCGCTGGCGCGCCAGCGACGCTTCGATCGCGCGCCCCACGTTGTGCGAGGCCAGCTCGAAAAATTCCAGGTCGCGCGCGCTCGGCCGGGTCAGGAAGCCAAGTTCGATGACGCCATTGTTGGCGCCTTCGTAGTGGGTGGGCACCAGCACCAGGTGGCGCGGCGGCGCGCTGCCCAGGCCCGAGCTGACGCGCAGGTAGTGCTCGGGCAGCTCGCCCATGACCAGCGCGTTTTTCGACAGCAGCGCCTGGCCGACCAGGGTGTCGGTCTCGTGGTAGGTGCGCGCGCCGTCCGCGCCTTCGGCGCCGGCCTGGCCCAGGCCATAGCCGGCGATGCGGCGCACGCTGCCATCCGGTTCGCGCGCGTACAGCGCGCCCACGGCGGCGCCGGTGTATTCGGCGATAAAGGCCAGCACCTGTGCGCCCAGGCGCGGCAGCGACTGCTGGCCGATCGAGCGTTCGGCCAATTGCTGCTGGCCGCTGCGCTGCCAGGCCTGGCGCTCCAGCGTCTCGTTATGGGCTTCCTGCTGGTCCAGCGCCTTGCCGAACACCTCGGACAGGCGCAGCAGGTCGCGCCGGCCGAACCAGGCCAGCAGGCCCGAGAGGATCAGGCTGATGATCAGGAAGATGCCCACACCGACGCGGGTCACGCGCTGGGCGCTGGCATTGCGCTCGGCCAGCAGGCGTTCCTCGCTGTCGAGCATGGCGTCGAACTGTTCGCGGATGCCGTCGAACGCGCTCTTGCCGCGCCCGCTCTTGACCACGCTGAGGTAGTCGCCGTCGCGCCGGCGCAGTTCGATGCACTCGCGCGCGAACGCATCCCAGTCGCGCTGCAGCGCCACGATCTGGCGCGCCCGTTCCAGCTGGCGTGGATTGTCGTCGATGAGTTGCAGCAGGCGTTGCTGGGCCGATGCCGCCTTGCTCTGCGCCTGGGTGTAGGGCGCGAGGAAGGCTTCGTCCTTGGTCAGCAGGAAGCCGCGCAGGCCGGACTCCTGGTCGGAGGCCAGCTTGGCCACCTGGTTGGCCTGGCCGATGACCTGCTGCGAATGCTCGACCCATGCCATCTCCGCCAGCAGGTAGCTCACCACGGCCACGAAGATCAGCGCACTGGCCACGCCCACGGCCAGCGGCACTGTGACGTTGCGCGTGATGATGCGCCGGAAGCTGGACTGGTTCATGTGCAGCGAGTTTGGCATGCCTTCGATTCCGCTCTAAAAACCTCGGAGTCTATACCAAAAGAAACACGGAGCGCGCCCTGTTCAGGGACCGCCGCACTGGCCTCGATGGCCTCAAGGCCCGCCCAGCTCCACCTCGACGAGGTTGTCGTCCGGCTTGCGGTCGATGAGCAGGTTGTCCGGATCGATGCCCGCCTTGGCCGGCCGGCCGCTCACCACCATCTTCACGGTCAGCTCGCCGCCGGTGACGCGGCGGCGCTCGCGCAGCAGCGGTTTGCCATCCCGGTCGTCGACCCCGAAGGTGATGGCGTCGCCCAGCGGCACGGCCTGCTCGTCGCCCAGTTCGCCCGCGCGGAACTTGGCCGCGTGGGCGCGCAGTGTGACTTCATAGCGACCGTCCGCCAGCTTTTTGGCGCTGGCCGTATCGGCGCGGTTCTCGAACAGCATGATGGCGTAGAACAGGTCGTCGATCAGGTGCGCGTCCTGGGCCGGCGCCACCGCGCGCAGGGCGGCGGTCAGCGTGGTCACGCTGGGGTAGGGCGCGCTCTGGAAGCCGTGCTCGCGCAGCAGCTGGTGCAGGGCGCCGTTGACCTTCGCTTCGCCGAACACGTCCTGCAGCCGGTACATGGCCAGGCTGCCCTTGCGGTAGTGGATGTAGTCCTGGTTTTCGTTTTCCGCCAGCGCCAGTTCGCGCTTTTTCTCCAGCGCGCGCCCGATCAGGTAGTGGTCCAGGTCATAGCGCAGGAAGCGGCGCATGCGCTCGGCGCCGAAGGTTTCCTTCATCGCCATCAGGGCCGCGTATTCGGCCAGGGTTTCCGACAGCACCGTGGCGCCGCGCGTGTCGCCGCCGATGATCTGGTGGCCCCACCACTGGTGCGCCACTTCGTGGGCGCTGACGTAGAACGGGTAGTCGATGTCCTTGGGATTCTTGTCGTCCACCTTGGCGATGAAGCCGATGCCTTCGGAGTAGGGAATCGTGTTGGGGTAGGACTGGGCGAAGTCGCCATAGCGGGGAAACTCCACCACCCGCAGCTCGCGGTGCTGGTAGGGGCTGAAGTGGCGGCTGTTGTAGGCCAGCCCGGTCTTCAGGCCATTGATGATGCGCTCCAGGTTGAATTCATGGCCCGGGTGGTAGTACACGTCCAGGGTCACGTCCTGCCAGCGGTCGTGCCGCACTTCGTACCTGGCCGACTGGATCGCGTAGAAATGCGCGATCGGCTTGTCCATGCGGTAGTGGAAGTGGCGGCGCCCGTTGGCCATCCATTCCTTCTGCAGGGTGCCGGGCGCGATCGCGATCTGGTCCGGGCTGGTACTGACGATGGCGTCGAAGTTGATCCAGTCGGCGTCGTTGGCGATATAGCTGTTGGCCAGGCCGCGCGGATCGTCGGCGGCCGGCATGCGCGCGCGCGCGGCGAGGCCGTGGCGCTTGCGGTCGCGGTCGTCCTGCAGCTCCAGGTGGTCCTGGTAGCCGATGCGCGGCAGGATATCGTTGTTGAAGAAGGTGCCATTGCCCACCACCGGGGTGTCGGAGGCAAAGCCGAGGATGCCGCGCGGCGCATACCCCAGCTCGAACTGTAAGGTCAAGCGCTCGCCGGGAGCGAGCGGCTGCTCCAGCACATAGCTGTAGAAGCCGTGCGCGC
>JBKHWY010000201.1:0-309 GCA_046566285.1 Gammaproteobacteria bacterium
TGCCCGCGGCCGGCACGGCCAACAAGACCAGCTATCCGAGCGCCTCGCCGGTGTCCGCGCCGACCGCGCCGGCGCCCGACAAGAAGGACCAGAAGCGCCAGGAAGCCGAGCAGCGCCAGCGCCTGGCCGCCTTGCGCAAGCCTTTGGAAAACAAGATCAAGAAGCTGGAAGAGCAGATCGCCAAGCGCAATGCGCAGAAGGCGGAAGTCGATGCGCAGCTGCTGGACGGAGCGATGTACGAGGCGGCCAACAAGGCCAAGTTGAAGACGCTCTTGGCCGACCAGGCCTTCTACACCAAGGACCTGGCGC
>JBKHWY010000201.1:319-7898 GCA_046566285.1 Gammaproteobacteria bacterium
TGGAAGGCGAATGGCTCGAGCTGCAGGAGCAGCTGGAAGGCATCGCAGCTTAACCGACGCAGGGCGAACGCTCTCAGGCGGCGGCGTCCTCCAGCGCGTTGCTGTTCTTCTGGATCGACATCAGCCGGTCGATGTCCACCAGGATCAGCCGGCGCCCGCCCGTCTCGGCCAGTCCCAGCAGGTAGTCGCAGTCGCCGGCGCCCTGCGCGTGCGGCATGGGCTTGACCGCACTCGGGCCCACCTTCACCACATCCGTGACCCCATCGACCACCAGGCCGACCATGCTGTCGGCCAGCTGCAGGACAATCACGTCCGTGGTGGCGGCGTTGGACGGGCCGCGCCGCTGCATGGCTTCGCGCATGTCCACGATGGGCATGATGACCCCGCGCGACAGGGCCACGCCGCCGACGACGGCGCCATCGGCAGCCACGCGCTCCATCGTGACCAGCGAGCGCAATTGCTTCACCTTGCGAAAATCGACACCGTACTCCAGCCCGCCCAGCTGGAAGCTGAGATAGTCCTGGGCGCGCGGGTTGTGCGAGAGATTCATGGTGGTCCTTTCGTCCTGGCGCTGTTCGTCTTTGCGGGGGCACGGCAAGCTAACGAAACCCCATCGTAACTAGATGCCATACGGAAAATTTGACCGCAATCAAACTTGCCGCACGTCTACTTTTTCTTGCAAAGGAATGGAAACGCTCTACAATGTTCCGCTGGTTGGACGAGCATCTATTTACTGGGCAGGGGCACGCGATGTACCGATGGCTGCAAGGACTGTTTTCTGGCGGGGCGTCCGCACCGCGTCCTGCCACTCCTGCCACTCCTGCCACTCCCGCGCCTGCCGCTCCAGCTTCTGCCACTCCTGCCACTCCGGCCGCGTCGATCCCCGATCCCGCTGGCCCCCTCAGCCCCCCGATGGTCACCGCCCTGCAGCGCGACACCGTCAACGCGGCCTACCTGGCCTGGCTGTTCGACGGCGCGGCACAAGCCGGTCCTGACGCCGGCGCGGCCGAGGCCCAGGTGCTGGACCAGCTCAATGCCATCCTCAGTTCCCAGCAATCCGGCAGCGCGCTGGTGCGCCGCATGCCCGGCGTGATTCCCCAACTGTTGCAAAGCCTGCGCAGCGACGACTTCTCCGGCGCCCAGCTGGCGCGCACGATTTCCAACGACGTGGTATTGGTGGCCGCCGTGCTGCGTGCGGCCAACAGCGTCGTGCGCGGCGCCGGCAGCCGCATCACCAGCGTCGAACACGCGGTCATCGCCATCGGCCAGGAAGGCTTGCGCCACCTGATCACCAGCGTCTCGTTCCGCTCGATCATGGACATGCAGTCGGGCCACTACACCCGACATCTGGCGCCGCGCATCTGGGACCAGTCCGAGCGCTGCGCCGAGGCCAACCGCAGCCTGGCCGCCACCTATGGCATCGCGCCGTTCGAAGCCCTGCTGGCCGGGCTGGTGCAAAACGTCGGCTTGATCGTCACCCTGCGCGTCATGGACCAGGCGGCCAAGAACGAGCGCGCGCTCGGCTCCGAGCCATTCACCACCCGCCTGGTCCGCGACGCCCGCACGCTGACCTGCAGCATCGGGCGCGAATGGCACTTTCCGGACAAGGTCGTCACCGCCATTGCCGAGCAGGCCGGCGTGCGCGCGGGCGTGGCGATGTCGCCGCTCGGGCGCCTGCTGGCGCTCACCGACTACCTCAGCAAGCTGCGCCAGCTCGACGATGCCGGACGCCTGCCCGGCACGCGGGACGCGCTGCTCGCCGGATTGCCTGCGGTTGCGCTAACATGCTACGACGAACTCAACCCCGTCGCCTAAGCTCTCATGCCATTCAAACTGACACCTCTCAAGTATTTTGCCCGCGCTGCGGTAGCCGCGCTGGCCTTCTGCGGCGCCCCCAGCTGGGCCGATTCCATCGCCTACACCTTCGACGACGGACCCACGCTGGACGCCACCCCGCAGCTTTCGCCCCGCCAGCGCAACGACGCACTGCTGGCCGTGCTGGCCAAACACCAGATCAAGTCGGTGCTGTTCATCACCTCGGGTAACGGTACCAACCGTGCGGAAGGCTATCCGCTGGCCCGCGCCTGGGGCGAAGCGGGCCACCTGGTGGGCAACCACACCGTGACCCACCCCGACCTGAACGCGCCGGCCGTCACGCTGGCGCAGTACCAGCAGGAGGTGCTGGACTGCGACGCGGCCATCCGCACCCTGCCCAACTACCGCAAGTGGTTCCGCTTCACCTTCCTCAACGACGGGAACACGCCGGAAAAGCGCGATGGCATGCGCAGCTTCCTGCGCCAGCAGCACTACCGCGCCGCGCCCGTCACCTTCGCGGTGCTGGACTGGGAATTCAACGACAAGCTGATCGCCGCCCTGAAGGCCGATCCGAAAGCCGACGTGCAGCCGATCCGTCAGGCTTACCTGGACACGGTGCGCAAGAACGCCCAGGCCAGCCTGGCCAAGGCGCCGGCCGACCGCGTGCACACCATCCTGCTGCACCATAACCTGGTCAATGCCATGTGGCTGGAGGACGTGGTGACCCTGCTCGAATCGATGGGGTTCACCAGCACCCCTGCCGCCGAGGTGTACGCGCACCTGCCTGACTGAACACCGCAGCGCCGCCGCAGGCCGACAGGCACATGCGGCGCAGTCCTACGCCGCGCGCGTTGGAAGAATACTATGATGTCAACATCCTAACCGAGGGAGGTTGAACCATGTTTTCACTGAATAAGCTGAGTCCATCGATCACCGACATGATCCGTTTCGACCACTCGCACGTCACGGTCACGTTCCACCAGTATGTCGGCACCGCCAAGTCGAGCGTCAAGAAAGCACTGGCCGAAACCATCTGCGATGCGCTGGAAATCCACGCCACGCTGGAAGAAGAGATTTTCTACCCGGTCCTGCGCACCATCGATGGCGCCGACCCGGCCCTGCTGAAAGCCCCGGGCGAGCACGATGAGATGCGCCGCCTGATCGCGGAAATCCGCGCCAGCAATCCGAACGACCTGCGCTACGACAGCCTGGTCCATGAACTGATGCGCGACGTGATGCACCACGTGGCCGACGAGGAAACCAAGCTGCTGCCGGCCGCCGAGCGCCTGCTGAGCAGCGACCGCCTGAATGAACTGGGCGCGCAGATGACCAAACGGCGCCTGCAACTGTTGAAGCCCAAGGCGGGCAAGATCGCCGCCAACACCGCGGTGGGCTTCTCGGGCAGCACCACGGCCATCGTCGTGGGCCTGGCCAGCGCCGTGATGGCCGCGCGCTTCTTCAGCCGCAAGCCGGGCGACGCCACCCACAGCACCAGCGCCGCAGGATCGACGCTTTAAGCCTGCGCAGGCGGCGCGGCGGCCGCTTCGCTGCTCCACTCGATCGCGCCGCTGCTGGCGGCCGCGATCTGGTGGCTGGCGCCCGGGTCGGCGCGCACGCGCAGCTTGATGTCGCGCGCGGGCAGGTCGAACGGGCTGCTGCCGTCGGGCTGGAACTTCATCGCGCAGACACTGGTCTCGCCCAGCAGTTCGCCGATCCGTACCGAGTTGGTGCCCGCGCTTTCGCTGCGCTGCTGCACCAATTGCGCAATCAGCTGTTCGCCGGCCTGCTGCTCCGTCTCGGCCGCCTTCACGTCCAGCGACACCTTGGCAATGGCCTTCAGGGCCGGGCCCACCGTCACCGCCATTTTCTGGAACTGCGGCACCTGTTCGGCCGTCAGGGTGATTTCCTTCTTGCGGATCTTGGACGCCAGCATCACGTACTTGCGCACCTCCGGCTGGCTGGTCAAGGCTTCCATTTCCGCCTTGCGCTGCAGGGCGATCTGGGAGAACTGCGCGACCCGCTCGCCCATGGCCGCGATCACTTCGTCGATGCGCGCGCTGTCGGGCTGCAGCACGTGCAGCAGCATTTCGCTCTGCTTGCGCGGACCGGCCGTGCCGATGGTGATCTTGCGCGCGGCGATCGCACAGCCCTCGGCCTGCTTGATGATGACTTCATCGGCCATGATCTCGCAGTTGACCGCGTGTTCGACGATCACCCGGTTGCCCGAGATGACGCAGCTCTCCGCGCGCGTGAGCATCACTTCGCCCTGGCGCGTCTGGATCACCGCGCCGGACGCCACGCCCTTGACCTTGATGTCGCCGCGCGCGTTGTGGGCGGCGCCGCCCACCAGGTTGCGGTTCAATAGCACCTTGCCGCCGCGCGAGACCAGGTTGCCGAAGCAGTCGGCGTGGATGGTGATGCTCTCGCCTTCGATGACGCGCTTTTCCTGGACCTCGCCGAACTCCTCGTAGTCCCCGGTCAGTTGCAGGTTGCCGGTGGTCTTGGCGCTGACGCCGTCACGGCTGACGATCTTGTCGCCGATCGCCAGCTGGTGGGTCTTGCTGTCCACGTTCAGGTAGCCGGTCTGCTGGGCCACCAGGAACTCCCCTTCCGCAGTGGTCTCGATCAGCGTGCCCAGGCCTGCCATCGGACGCATGTCCACGTCCTCCGGCATGGGCGGCTCGATCGGCATGCCGGACAGCTCGAAGCCCATCACACCGGCCGCGCGCGGGACTGTCTTCAGCAGGCGCGCCCCTTTTTGGATCTGGGGGAAGCGGTTCTGGAAGGCCATCAGATCGAGCTTGCCGTTGGCGAGCTGGCGCGGCGCGTCGCTGCGGTGGATGTCTTGCGAGACTTCGATGATCTCGGCATCGCGCCCGGGCACGGGCTCGAGCCGGCGCGCCACCGTCACCCGTTCGGACTTGGCGGCGGAAATCGCGCTGCGTACCGCGGCGATGTCGATGCCGAAGCGGATTCCCTTGCTCCACATGTCAGCCACGAATTCGTCCACCTCCAGCCGCGCCGGCACGCCCGGGCTGTCGGGGTCTTGGGGGTCGGGCAGGTAGACCGGCTCGAAGTAGTACTCGGCCACGCCGTGCTGCAGCTTGACGGCGCGGTACAGGGTGCGGCGCGTGGGGTCGAACGGCGCCACGGCATCGGCCAGGCGCACCAGCAGTTCGCCGCCGGTGGCGCGCGGCAGGTCGGGGCCGCAGTCGTAGATCACCTTGATGAGAATGGGATAGTCGAGGCCCGCCAGCAGTTCGCCGCGCGCGAAGATGGCATCGACGGCGGCGGCAATGGTCGTGCCGGGCACGCTGGGATCGGCATACACCCCATCCGGACGGCGGATCAGGCCAGGCACCGGCGTGTCAACCGCTGGGGCCGGCGTGAGCAGGTTGGCAGCAGCTTGAGTTGGCACGCGGGCCCTCCATCGAAGTTGGCGGTTGCATTCTTACCAATCAAATTGGCCATTAGTAAGATTTACCAAGCGTAACATGATGCAGCCGTCAAATAAACAGATGGCAAGCCGAAATGTCAATAATTGCGCAGTTTGTGTTGAATTTTGGAAACTCACAGGATGCGGATACGGAAACGGCGCCCGCGGGCGCCGTCCTTGAAGGAATGCCGAGGCTCAGCGCCGCGGCGTGTTGGGATAGATGTCCATCCCCGCCTCGTTGATCTGGCGGCGCAGGTCGCGCCGTTCGTCCGGTGTCAGGCGGCCCGGGCGGCGGCCCGGCTCGGCATTCTGAGGATTGTCGTGCTGGGCCTGCTGCATCTGGCGGCGCTGCTCCTCCACCCGCGCTTCGAAGGCGCGCGGATCGAACTGGCGCACGTCTTCGCGCTGCTGGGCGCGGTCGCGCGCAGCCTGCTGGTAGCGCGGGGGCGGATCGCGGTCGGCCGCGCTGGCCGCTACCGGCTGCAGCAGCGCCACCGCCGCTGCGCCCAAGGCGGCCGTACGGAAAGAGAACGACGCAGCAAACGCCAAGGCGAACGCCACCGCACGGGAGCCGGGGCCCGCCTTGTGTGCTGCTGGTGTGTGCGCGTTATTCATGGTGTTCCTCTTCCGCGATGCCGGGTAAACAAGTAAGCTTCCTTGCACATGAGCCCCATTCCAACGGCGCTTCATCGCAACCAGGCTTTCTTCTGCTGTGAATTCAGTGTATGTCCATTCCCCACTGGGTATAAGCCGAATTGGGTAAAGTTTGTAACAGTGTGTAATGACCTTGACGCAACGGTGAGCGCGGAGCGTTGAGACGTTACCATAGCAACATTAATATGACAACGCGATGACGGCTGACATCCCGCGTTTAAACGACAAATAAGATCGAAGATCGCTTATGAACACATCATCCACCCCGAATCCCGGCCAGTCGACCCCGACCCAGGCTGCCACCGCGAATGGCCACCCGGCCAAGATCATGGTGGTCGATGACGACGTCCGCCTGCGCGACCTGTTGCGCCGCTACCTCACCGAGCAAGGCTTCTCGGTCGTCACCGCCGAAAACGCAACGGCCATGAACAAGCTGTGGCTGCGCGAGCGCTACGACCTCCTGGTGCTGGACCTGATGCTGCCCGGCGAAGACGGCCTGTCGATCTGCCGCCGCCTGCGTGGCGCGGGCGACCAGACCCCGATCATCATGCTGACCGCCAAGGGCGAAGACGTGGACCGCATCGTTGGCCTGGAAATGGGCGCGGACGACTACCTGCCCAAGCCCTTCAACCCACGCGAACTGGTGGCGCGCATCGGCGCGGTGCTGCGCCGCAAAGGCCCGGACGAGATTCCCGGCGCCCCGTCCGAGACCCCGCAGACCTTCGAGTTCGGCCAGTTCGTGCTGGACCTGGGCACCCGCACGCTGAAGAAGAATGGCGAAACGGTGCCGCTGACCACGGGCGAATTCTCAGTGCTGAAAGTGTTCGCGCGCCACGCGCGCCAGCCGCTCTCGCGCGAAAAGCTGATGGAACTGGCGCGCGGGCGCGAATATGAAGTGTTCGACCGCAGCCTGGACGTGCAGATCTCGCGCCTGCGCAAACTCATCGAGCCGGACCCCTCGTCGCCGCTGTACATCCAGACCGTCTGGGGCCTGGGCTACGTCTTCATCCCAGAGGGCCAGCCGCGCTAGTGTTTTCCGACCTCACGAACAACTACGACGACGCGCCGGGCGGGCGCCGCAGCCGCCTGCGCTGGCTGAAAAGCGGCCTGTTCTGGCGCACCTTCCTGCTACTCAGTATCCTGACCACCGTCTCGATGGCGTCGTGGATCAGCATGATCAAGGCCGTGCAGCGCGGCCCGCAAGTGCAGCAGACGGCCGAACTGGTGATCTCGGTGGTCACCATCACCCACGCCGCGCTCACCCACTCGGCCCCGGAACTGCGGCGCGAACTGCTGTTCGAACTGGTCAGCAATGAAGGCATTCGCATCTTCCCGCTGGAAGCCTCGGACTCGGTCGATCCGCCGCCCGACAACCCGCTCATGCCGGACATCGAAGCCATCGTCAAGGCCAAGCTGGGCGCGCACACGCGCTTTTCCAGCCGCGTCAATGGCGTGGCGGGGTTCTGGATCAGCTTTCGCATCGACGAAGACGAATACTGGTTGATGCTCGAGCGCGAACGGCTGTCCAACCTGACCAGCGTGCAGTGGCTGGGCTGGGCCAGCGTGGTGGGCGTGCTGTCGCTCCTGGGCGCCGCGCTGATTTCGCGCCTGATCAACCTGCCGCTGGCGCGCCTGGCCGAGTGGACCATCATGGCGGCCTGGCTGCTGGCGCTG
>JBKHWY010000202.1:0-7891 GCA_046566285.1 Gammaproteobacteria bacterium
TTCAAGGACGAGACCTGCCCGGTGGAGATCATCACCCGCACGCCGAACCTGGCCACCGGTGAAGTCGACATCAAGACCCGGCTGGTGGATACCGACGAAGGCGCGCGCGCCGACACCAGCGCCGAAGTGCTGGCCAAACTCAAGCCCGTGTTCGCCGCCAAGGGCAGCGTCACGGCCGGGAACAGCTCGCAGATGTCGGACGGCGCCGGTGCGCTGCTGCTCGTCTCCGAGAAGATCCTGCGCGAGCACAACCTGACCCCGCTGGCGAAGTTCTCGTCCTTCGCGGTGCGCGGCGTGCCGCCCGAAATCATGGGCATCGGTCCGAAAGTGGCGATCCCCGCGGCCTGCGCCGCGGCCGGCATCACCCAGGACCAGCTCGACTGGATTGAATTGAATGAAGCGTTTGCCGCGCAGGCTCTGGCGGTGATGGGCGACCTGGGCCTCGATCCGGCCAAGGTCAACCCGATGGGCGGTGCTATCGCGCTGGGCCATCCGCTGGGCGCGACCGGCGCTATCCGCGCCGCGACCGTGATTCATGCACTGCGTCGTAACAACCTGAAGTACGGCATGGTGACGATGTGCGTTGGCACCGGCATGGGTGCTGCGGGCATTTTCGAACGCGTCTGATCGATCGTTCGGGTTCGTCATCATGGGCGCTGCGGGCATACCTCGGCGCCCTTTTTTTTAGGAGTAGGGCATGGATATATTGACCAACAAGGCTGATGGCATTCTCACCATCGAGTTCAATCGCCCCGAGCGCAAGAACGCTATCACCGCAGCGATGTACACCGCGATGGCCGATGCGCTCTCCGATGCGGAGGGCGACAGCGGCGTGCGCGCCATCCTCATCATCGGCAAGCCGGAGATCTTCACGGCCGGGAACGACCTGGACGACTTCCTGAAGAACTTCAAGCCGGAGGACGGCGGCTTGAACAGCGACCGTCCGGTATTTCGCTTCATGCGCGCGCTGGCGGGCAGCACCAAACCAGTGGTAGCGGCCGTCGCTGGTGCGGCGGTCGGCATCGGCACGACCTTGCTGCTGCACTGCGACCTGGTGTACGCCGGAGACAACGCCAAGTTCTCGATGCCGTTCGCGCAGCTGGGCTTGTGCCCCGAGTTCGCATCGAGCCTGCTGTTCCCGCAGCTGGCCGGCTACCCGCGTGCCGCCGAAAAGCTGCTGCTGGGCGAAGCGTTCGATGCGCGCGAAGCGCTCGAGATGGGGCTGGTATCGAAGGTGGTCCCAAGCGCCGAGTTGCCCGCGTTCGCGCGTGCCCAGGCGGCCAAGCTGGTGGCGCTGCCGGCCGCCTCGATCCGCACCACCAAGGCGCTGATGAAGCGCAGCCGCACGGCCTCGATCGACGACACCATCGCCGTCGAGAACCAGAAGTTCGGCGCCATGCTGCAAGGCGCCGAAGCCAAGGAAGCGTTCACCGCTTTTTTCGAGAAGCGCAAGCCGGACTTTTCGCGTTTCGCCTGACGCTCAGGCGAACGGGGCGCCCCCCAGCCACTGGCTTGGCACGTGGTCGTGCACAGGGCCGCGCCGGGTTTGTTCGATCACATGGACCTGCACGTCGTGCAGCCCGATCGTGCCCAGCACATGGCGCAGGTAGGGCGTGGCCCAGTCGGGCTGGCCGCCTGCCGTGTCGCCCAGGGCGCCGCCGCAAGCCAGCACGATGCGCACCGGCCGGTCGCGCAGCAGGCCACGCTTGCCTTGCGCCGTGAGCTCGAAGGTACGGCCGGGCCGCACCACATGGTCGATCCAGGCCTTGAGCGTGGAGGGCAGGGCGAAGTTGTGGATCGGGCTTGAAATCAGCACGGCGGCCGCGTCGTCCAGTTCCCGGATCAGCGCTTCCGAGCGCGCCAGCGCCGCGTGGTGGCGGGCCTCGCGTGCGTGCGCGTGCGTGAGGCTGGCCTCCACAAAAGCCGCATCGAGGTGCGCGGGTGGGTCGATGGCCAGGTCCCGTTCGATCACGTGAAAACCCGCGCCGCGCGTGCGCCACCGGGTCGCCAGCGCCGCCGCTGCGCGGCGGCTGTGCGAGCGCTCCCCGCGCGGGCTGGCCGCCAGGTGGAGAAGGGTCGGCATGCTAGCGCGCTACCGGCTGATTGAAACGCAGCGAGGTGGCCAGCAAGCCGCAGCGGAAGTAGAAGCGGTGGCCGAGCGCGTTGTCGAGCGGGGTGTCCAGCACCAGCTTGGCGCAGTCAAGGGCGCGCGCCTGGGCCTGCAGCCACGCCATCAGCGCTGCGCCATGGCCGCCGCCACGCAGGGCGGCATCAGTGACCAGGTCTTCCACATACAGGAAGCGGCCATGCACGAGGTTTTCCTGTACCCGGTAGCTGGCCAGCGCCACTGGCGTGTCCAGGTCGAACAGCGCCACCAGGCGGTAGCCGGCATCGGCCTGGCGCGCCCAGCGCTCGGCCAGTTCGTCCGCGCTGCGCAGGTGCGGACGCAGCTGGGCCATCAGCGGATAGAGCTTGCGCACGGCGTCCGCGCTGTCGACCTGCCGCAGTTCGGGGGCGGCGCTCATGCCGACGGCGGCGTGTAGCGCAGGCCGCCGGCGATGCGGTTCCAGGCATTGATGGCCCCGATGGCGCCGGTCAGGTTGGCCACTTCCTCGCGGGTGAAGTGTTCGCCCAGTTCCGTGTAGATCGCGTCGCCCACGTGCTGCTGCGCCATCTTTGTCAGGGCCTCACCCCAGGCCAGCGCGGCCCGTTCGCGCGCCGAATAAATCGGGGTGTCGGGCCACACCGTCAGCTGGTCGAGCTTGGCGGCCGGGACGTCCAGTCCGCGCGCGATGTCGAGGTGGTACTGCACGCAGAACGCGCAACCGTTGATCTGCGAGATGCGGATCTTGACCAGTTCGATCAGCTGCTTGTCCAGCCCGGATTCTTCCACGGCCGCGCCCACCCGGCGCAGGTGACTCACCACGCCAGGCGCGATGGCGGTGAATTCGTCACGGTCGATGCGCGCCAGGCTGCGTTTATCAGTATCCATATGCATATCCATTTCCATTGCCACTCCTTCGTCAGTGTTAATATCAGAATTCGAACATTGTTGATTGTATTCGAATTCGAACATTATGCAAACGACCAGACAATCCGGGCCGGCCAGTCCGGCTATACCGGCGATCGGTGAGGGCAAGCGCGGCGTGGATGGCCATATCGGCTACCTGCTGCGCCAGGCGCATTCGGCCTACCGCATCCAGATGGAAAAGGCGCTGGCCGAGAGCGGGGCCACCTTGCCGCAGTTTGCCGTGCTGACGATGCTGGCGGCCTACCCGGGCGCGTCCAACGCGGCGCTGGCGCGGCTGGCGCTGCTCACGCCGCAGACCATGACCGTCATCGTGGCCAACCTGGAAAAGGCGAACCTGGTGGCGCGCACGCCCCATCCCGAGCATGGACGCATCCAGGTGATCGGGATCACGGCCGAGGGCAAACAGGTGCTCAAGGCGTGCAAGCAGGTGGTGGCCAAGGTGGAAGCGCGCCTGCTGGCCGGCCTCGCGCCGGACGAAGAAGCGGTGGTGCGGCGCTGGCTGGTGAAGGTGGCGCTGGAGGCCGGCCCGGGCGGCGCCGACTAGCGTGGGACACGCGGCTTGGCGACCGCACCCGGCGCCAGCCCCATGGGGCGCAGCAGCTTCTCGGCCGTGGCCAGCGTCGGGCTGGATTCCTCCCGCTCGATGTCCTGCAGCGTGCGGGCAGATACGCCGCACAACCTGGCGTATTCGGGAATGGTCAGGCGCAAGCTGGTGCGAATCTTGCGCACGACGGCGGGAATCGGCAAGGCTGGCTCGCTGGCCAGGTCGTCCATCAGTGCGCGGCGCGCCTGCAGCTGTTCGGCCGGGGTAAGGGGCTTGAAGCGCTTGTCCATCAGAGTGCCTCCAGCTGGCGGCGCACGTTATCGATGGTGTGTTCCAGCGGTTGCAGGAATTGTGCTTCGATACCCAGTGCCGCGGCCTCCTGCAACAGCGTCGCCACGGGTCCCGCCATGCGCCGAGTGGGCGTCAAAGAAAACCTGAGCGTGAAGGAGAAAGGGGACATTTGCACATCATGCTAGCATAATTATCCACGTAATCAGCTGCATTTCTGCTGGAAAAATGTGTAACTGGGGTTTCGGCCCGGATACCCGGACGATAGCGGCCGGGCAGCGAACGCGGGCGCGCGAGCGGGCTGTGTTCGGTATCTGAACAGAATAATTTGTATCTTTTAAGCAATTGCGCGCCATGCGGGGCGAGAGTATATTAGCCGCCATGGATCAGCCCATCGGAAAACCACGCACGGACCGGATCACCGCCGCCAAGGTGGAGAAGGCCTTGCACGTCCAGCGCACGCGCTCCACGCACGAAGCGGCCAAGTACATGGCCGAGAACGGCGTGCCGGTGCACGTGGCGATACGGGTCCTGACGTCCACCAACCGGCGCGAGCTGGCCGACCTGATCGAGGCGCCGCCCTCCTGGCGCGACATCATCAGCAACGCCGGCACCACCTTCGGCTTTCCCATTAATCGGGTGTAGACCGATCGGGTATAGACCGGCGCGGGTATAGACCAAGCGCATGTAGACCGGCGGGTCTGGCAGGGGCCTGCCCGGCCCCATGAATTGACACTCAAAAACGCCGGGTGCTATATTCGATCGAGCTGGACGGGAACGTTTCCATCGCGTCCCGTGCGGCGCACGTCCGCCCCCGGCGACCCACAGGAGAAACAGATGACCCAGGCCCGGCGCGCGCGCGGCTTCCTGCCCTTCGCAGCCCTGCTGCCGATGGCGGCGACGGCCATCGTGGTCTACCTGGGCACGGCCCTGTGGTCGCTGCAGATTTCCTTCACCAGTTCACGCACCTTCCCGTCCACGAACTTTGTCGGCCTGGCCCAGTACCTGCGCCTGTTCGGCAACGACCGCTGGCTGCTCTCGCTGCACAACCTGGCCTTGTACGGCGTGCTGTTCATCGGCGCCTGTATGCTGATCGGCTTCCTGCTGGCGGTCTTCGTCGACCAGAACGTGACGGGGGAGGGCGTATTGCGCTCCGTGTTCCTGTATCCGTATGCGATGTCCTTCATCGCCACCGGCCTGGTATGGCAATGGCTGCTGACGCCCGGCAGCGGCATCGAGCAGGTGCTGCGCGCGCTCGGCTACAGCGGCGCCTTCGACTGGATCGTGGACGAAGACCGGGTCATGTACACCATCGTGATCGCCACCGTGTGGCAGGCGTCGGGCCTGGTGATGGCGCTGATGCTGGCCGGCCTGCGCGGCATCGACCGCGAGATCTGGAAGGCCGCGCGCCTGGACGGCATTCCCGCCTGGCGCGTGTACGTCTCGGTGGTGCTGCCGATGATGAAGCCCACGCTGGCCACCGTGTTCCTGCTGCTGGCCACCAGCGTGGCCAAGCTGTACGACGCGGTGGTGGCGATGACCAACGGCGGTCCCGGCATCGCCAGCGAAGTGCCGGCCAAGTTCATCATGGACCACCTGTTCGGCCGTAACAACATCGCGCTGGCTTCCGCCGCCGCCGTGGTGATGCTGGTGCCGGTGCTGGCGCTGGCCGTGCCCTACCTGGTGGCGCGCACCCGCCGGGAGCGCGCATGAGGCGCCGCCGCGTGACGCCGGCGCGGGTGGGGCTCTACGCCTTCCTGGGCGTGGCCGCGCTGTTCTTCCTGCTGCCGCTGTACGTCATGCTGGTCACCTCGGTCAAGCCGATGGAGCAGATCCGCGCCGGTTCCGTGTTCGCCCTGCCGGTGGCGATCACCTTCGAGCCTTGGGCCATGGCCTGGGGAAGCGCCGGCATCGGGCGGGGCTTCTGGAATTCGCTGGCCATCGCCGTGCCCAGCACCGTGCTGCCGATCGCCCTGGGCGCGCTGAACGGCTACGCGCTGTCGTTCTGGCGCCCGCGCGGGGCCGGCATGCTGTTTGCGATTTTGATGTGCGGCGCCTTCATTCCGCTGCAGGTGATGGTGTATCCGCTGGTGCGGGTGATGGCCACGCTGGGGCTGTTCGGATCCCTGCCGGGCATCGTGCTGGTGCACACGGTGTTCTCGATGCCGGTGCTCACGCTCCTGTTTCGCAACTACTATGCCGGCCTGCCGGTGGAACTGTTCCAGGCCGCGCGCATCGATGGCGGGGGCTTCATCCGGATTTTCACGCACGTGATGCTGCCGCTGTCCTTGCCGATGATCGGCGTGGCCGCCATCATGCAGGTGACGGGCGTGTGGAACGACTATATCCTCGGGCTGGTGTTCGCCGGCCGCGAGAACCAGCCGATGACCGTGCAGCTCAATAATCTGATCAACACCACCACCGGCACGCGCCTCTACAACGTCAACATGGCGGCCACGATCCTCACCGAGCTGGTGCCGTTGACGGTGTACTTCCTGTCCGGACGCTGGTTCGTGCGCGGGATTGCGGCGGGGGCGGTGAAGGGGTGAGTGCATTTTTCCATTTCGTTAGCATCGAGACCGTCGTCCTGGCGAAGGCCAGGACCCATACCGCGTTCGCTCAGAGTGGAACTGTGCCATTGACTGAATGCGCCATGGGTCCTGGCGGGGCCGCCGAGGCCTTCGCCAGGACGACGAGTGAAAGCCAACAATCGAATACGCGTCCCACTATGCCGCATGTAGAAATCTCAGCACTCCGCGTCCACCTGGGCGACCAGGACATCTTGCACGGCCTCGACCTCGCCATCCCCCAAGGCGAGTTCGTGGTCCTGCTCGGCCCTTCGGGCTGCGGCAAGTCGACCCTGTTGCACAGCATCGCCGGCCTGACCGAGGTCACCTCCGGGCGCATCGCAATCGGCGGGCGCGACATGACCGATGTCGATCCGAGCGAACGGGGCATCGGCATGGTGTTTCAGTCCTACGCGCTGTATCCCACCATGACGGTAGAGAAGAACATGTCCTTCGGCCTGTCGATCGCGGGAACGCCCAAGGCGGAGATCGCGCGCCGGGTGGCGCGGGTGGCGGGGATGCTGCAGCTGGAGCCCCTGCTCAAGCGCAAGCCGGCCGAACTGTCCGGCGGCCAGCGCCAGCGCGTGGCGATCGGGCGCGCGCTGGTGCGCCAGGCCCAGGTCTACCTGTTCGACGAACCGCTGTCGAACCTGGACGCCCAGCTGCGCGCGGAACTGCGGCGCGAACTCAAGCTGCTGCACCAGCAGCTCGGTTCGACCATGGTCTACGTGACCCACGACCAGGTGGAGGCGATGACGCTGGCTTCCCGCATCGTGGTCATGCGCGCGGGCCGCATCCAGCAGATCGGCCCGCCGGCCGAGGTGTACGAGCGCCCGGCCAACCTGTTCGTGGCGGGCTTCCTGGGCGCGCCGGCGATGAACTTCATCGACGGGGCCCTGCAGGATGGCCGCTTTGCCTGCCCCGCGTTCAGCCTGATCGTGCCCTGCCGCGCCATGGGCGCGGCCGTGCTGGGCGTGCGCCCTGAACACCTCGCGGTGCACGCGCGCGGGGCCTTCGAGGCACAGGTGGCGCTGATCGAACCGATGGGCAATCACCAGGTGCTGTGGCTGGCGCTGGGCAGCCTGCGCCTGGCGGCCATCGTCAACGACAACCGCGTCTTCCAGGCCGGCCAGAGCGTGCGTTTCGATATCGATGCGCAGCGGGTCACGCTGTTCGACAAGGGCACCGAAATGCGGCTGTGAGGTAGGCGGCAGCCCTGAATTGCAGTATGCTTTTGGCAATTCAGAATCAGGGATCGAAGGAATACGTGGCCACCATCAAGGACGTAGCCCGCCTGGCAGGCGTGGGTTTGGGAACCGCTTCGCGCGTCGTCAGCGGCAAAGGGTCGGTGTCGCCCGCCACGCTCGAACGCGTCAAGCGGGCCATCGAGGAACTGGACTTCCGGCCCTCGCATGCGGCGCGCTCGCTGCTGTCCGGGACCACCAAGATGATCGGGGTGTA
>JBKHWY010000203.1:0-7858 GCA_046566285.1 Gammaproteobacteria bacterium
TGGTGCGCAATGGCTTCCGGCGCAGCGGGATCTTCACCTACCGCCCCTACTGCGAAGGCTGCCGCGCCTGCATCCCCGTGCGCGTGGTCACCGAAGCGTTCGCGCCCAGCCGCAACCAGCGCCGTGCCTGGAAGCGCCACGCGGACCTGGTCGCCTCGGTGGCCAACCTCAGCTTTTCGGACGAGCACTACGCCCTCTACCTGCGCTACCAGACCACCCGCCACCTGGGCGGCGGCATGGACCAGGACAGCCGCGACCAATACGCCCAGTTCCTGCTGCAAAGCCGGGTCAACACCCGCCTGGTGGAATTCCGCGAGCCGGACGGCCTGCTGCGCATGGTGTCGATCATCGATGTGCTGTCCGACGGGCTGTCCTCGGTGTACACCTTCTTCGATCCCGATGTGCCGGGCGCCTCCTTCGGCACCTACAACGTGATGTGGCAGATCGCCCAGGCCCACGAGCTCAAGCTGCCCTACGTGTACCTGGGCTACTGGATCGAGCAAAGCCCGAAAATGGCGTACAAGATCAACTTCCGTCCCCTCGAGGCCCGCATCAATGGTGTCTGGGACGTTCTGGACAAGTAACACTTCCATGCGGCAATTGCAATGCACAGGTAGAATGCGTGCACCGGCATTTACCTGAGCGTCCCATGTCCCAAAAACTGCTGTATTCGCTAGCCCGCCCGCTGCTGTTCACCCTCAATCCCGAGGCCGCCCATAACGTCACCCTGCCCGCCCTGCGCAGCGCCGCATCGCTCGGGCTGACGTCCATGTTCGCCAAGCCCGCGCCCGATCCGCGCACGGTGATGGGGCTCACCTTCCCCAATCCGGTGGGCCTGGCAGCCGGGCTGGACAAGGACGGCGCCTACATCGACGGCCTGGCGGCACTGGGATTCGGCTTCATCGAAGTGGGCACCGTGACGCCGCTGGGCCAGCCCGGCAATCCCAAGCCGCGCATCTTCCGGCTGCCGGCCAAGCAGGCGGTCATCAACCGCATGGGCTTCAACAATGGCGGCGTGGATGCCTTCGTGCGCAATGTGCAAGCCTCGCGCTTTTACCAGGACAAGCTCGGCATCCTGGGACTGAACATCGGCAAGAATGCCGCCACGCCGATTGAAAACGCGGTGGACGACTATCTGATCTGCCTGGAAAAAGTCTATCCCTACGCCAGCTACGTGACGGTCAACATCTCCTCGCCCAATACCAAGAACCTGCGCCAGTTGCAGGGCGGCTCCGAGCTCGATGGCCTGCTCTCCAAACTGAAGGACGCCCAGCTGCGCCTGGCGGACCAGCACAAGCGCTACGTGCCGCTGGCGTTGAAGATCGCCCCGGACGTGGATGGCGACCAGATCAAGGAAATTGCCGGCGCGCTGCTGCGCCACAAGATCGACGGCGTGATCGCCACCAATACCACGCTGAACCACCGCGAGGTCGACCGCCTGCGCCATGGGCTCGAGACCGGCGGCGTGTCCGGCCGTCCCGTGTTTGAATTATCGAATATCGTCATCCGCGCATTGAAGGCCGAGCTGGGCGATGCCATCCCCATCATCGGCGTGGGTGGCATCCTGGCCGGCAAGGATGCGCAAGAGAAGATCAAGGTTGGCGCCTCGCTGGTGCAGCTGTACACGGGCCTGATCTATCGCGGCCCGGCCTTGATTAACGAATGTGCGAAAGCTCTGAGAAAATAACGTCGGAGAAATACGGATGCAGACAACAACGCTCGGCGCCACGCCGCTCAAGGTCAGCAAGATCTGCCTGGGAACCATGACCTTCGGCGAACAGAACACCGAAGCCGAAGCGCACAGCCAGCTCGACTATGCGCTCGAGCGCGGCATCAACTTCATCGACACGGCCGAGATGTACCCCGTGATGCCGCGCGCGGCCACGCAAGGCGAGACCGAGCGCCACATCGGCAGCTGGTTGAAGAAAAGCGGGCGGCGCGCCGACATCATCCTGGCCACCAAGGCGGCCGGCCCGAATCCGGCGATCACCTGGGTGCGCGGCGCCGAGCGCAACTTCGACGCACGCAACCTGCGCGCCGCCGTCGAGACCAGCCTGCAGCGCCTGCAGACCGACTACATCGACCTGTACCAGCTGCACTGGCCCAGCCGCAGCGCGCCCATCTTCGGGCTGAACACCTTCGATCCCGCGCGCGAGCGCCCCCATGTGGCGGCCGAAGAAACCCTGCGCGCGCTGGCCGACCTGGTCAAGGAAGGCAAGATCGGCTACGTCGGCCTGTCGAACGAAACTTCATGGGCCGTGAGCGAATTCGTCAAGCAGGCCGAGATGCACGGCCTGCCGCGCGTGGCCACGGTGCAGAATTTGTACAACCTGACGGCACGCGGCTTCGAGACCCAGTACATGGACGAGACCTGCTACCGCGAGAACGTCAGCCTGTTGGCCTACAGCCCGCTGGCGTTCGGGCAGCTGACCGCCAAGTACCTGGACAATCCGAATGCGGAAGGCCGCCTGACGCGTTTTCCGCCCACCTGGAGCCCGCGCTACCTGCGCCCGGGCGTGCTGGCGGCGGTGAAGGAATACGCGGCGCTGGCGCGCGCCAACGGGTTGACGCCCGCGCAGATGGCGCTGGCGTGGTGCTACTCGCGCTGGTTCGTCGCCTCGACCATCATCGGCGCGACCAGCATGGCGCAGCTGAAGGAAAACATCGATGCGTTCGAGGTGACGCTGGCGCCGGAGATCGTCGCGGCCATCGATGAGATTCATGGCCGGTACACCAACCCGGGACAGTAATCGAATTCGCTAGCTTTAGAACCGTCGTCCGCGCGTAGGCGCACTAGTGTCCGGAATAAGATTCTTAACTTCCTTTCGCCCGGTTTTCACGCGAAAGCGGCGCTGCTATCAGCGACCAGTACACTCAAAACCGTCATCCTGGCGAAGGCCAGGATCCATAGCGCCGAGGCACAGAGGCAAAGTTTGCCTCGGCTCGAACGCGCCTTGGATCCTGGCCTTCGCCAGGATGACGTTTATAAGTTTAACGAGTCTTCAAACGCGCGACTTCGGCGTCGTCGAGGGCCACGGAAAGCTTCGCCCTCATGTCAAGAGAAACATTCCGGACACCAGTGCGCGCAGGCGGGGACCCATGCCGCGTTCCGTCAGTGACGGCTTTCCACTCTGCGCATAACTGGCATGGGGAAACGCATGCGTTTCCCCTTCGCGGGGACGACGTATATAAGCTAACGAAATTGGAATGTGCGCGATTACTCCCGCTCACTCTCCGCATTCACCGCCCGCTCGATCTCCGCGCGCGTCAACTCCGGCGCGAACTGGCTGATGAAGTGATACGCGTACCCGCGCATGTAGGCGCCCCGCCGCACGGCCAGGCGCGTCACGTTGGGCGAGAACAGGTGCGAGGCTTCCACCGCGCGCAGGCCACGGTCGCGGCCATGATCGAACGCCATCGAAGCCACCAGCCCCACGCCCAGTCCCAAGGTCACGTACTGCTTGATCACATCCGAATCCATCGCCGTCAGCACGATGTCGGGCTTGACCCCGGCCTGCGCGAAGGCGGCATCGATGTGGCCGCGGCCCGTGAAGCCCACGTCATAGGTGATGAGCGGCCACTCGGCCAGGTCTTCCAGGCGGATCTGCCCCCGGCCCAGCAGCGCGTGCCCTTCCGGCACCACGATCAAGTGGCTCCAGCGGTAGCACGGGAACGATGCCAGGTCGGGAAACTGCGACAAGCCTTCGGTGGCGATGCCCATGTCCGCCTTGCCCGACAAGACCCACTCGGCGATATGCTCGGGCGAACTTTGCTGCAGGGCGATGCGCACATTCGGAAAATCCTGGCGGAACGCCTGCACCACCTTCGGCAGCGCGTAGCGCGCCTGGGTGTGGGTGGCGGCAATGGTCAGCGTGCCGCTGTCCTGCGCGGCGTACTCGATGCTGGCCTGCTGCAGGTTTTCCGCTTCCACCAGCAGGCGATCGATGATCTTCAGGATGCCCTTGCCGGGATCGGTCAGCCCGGTCAGGCGCTTGCCGTTGCGCTCGAAAATCACCACGCCCAGTTCATCCTCCAGTTCGCGGATCTGGCGGCTCACGCCAGGCTGGGAAGTGAACAAGGCGTTGGCCACTTCGGTCAGGTTGTAATTGCGCCGCGCCGCTTCGCGGATCGATCGTAACTGCTGAAAGTTCATATGGCCGCTCCTGCATCAACGAAAACCTGCATGCGCCGTGGCTTGACCACCAGCGTGTCCCCTTCCTTCAACTGCATGCTGCGATAGCGCTCGTTCGGGATCACCGCTTCGATTGGATCGGCACTATCGAGCCGCTCCAGGTCCAGCTGGGCCAGCGGGCCGATCGCGTGCGCGCGCCGCAGCTTGACGACGATGCCTTCGGCGCCAGGGGTAAAGCGTTCGATGTCCAGGTCGTGCGGCCGCACATAGGCGATGCCGTCCTTGTTCTGCACAGCCGCGTGATCGGGCACGGCAAAGCTGGCGTCGCCGCTGGCCAGCACCCCTTCGTGCACGCGCCCATGGAACAGGTTGACGTTGCCGAGGAAGCTGTAGACGAACGGCGAGGCCGGGTGGTTGTACACCTCGTCGGGCGCGCCCTGCTGCTCGACCTGGCCGCGGTTCATCAGCACCACGCGATCCGCCACTTCCAGCGCTTCTTCCTGGTCGTGGGTGACGAAGATGCTGGTCACGTGCAGGTCGTCATGCAGGCGGCGCAGCCAGCGCCGCAATTCCTTCCGCACCTTGGCGTCCAGCGCGCCAAATGGTTCGTCCAGCAGCAGCACGCGCGGCTCCACCGCCAGCGCGCGCGCCAGGGCGATACGCTGGCGCTGCCCGCCGGAGAGCTGGGGCGGATAGCGGTCGGCCAGCCAGTCCAGCTGCACCATGTCCAGCAGTTCCTTGACCTTGGCGCGGATCTGCGTTTCGCTGGGCCGCTCGGCGCGCGGGCGCACGCGCAGGCCGAAGGCGACGTTCTCGAACACGGTCATGTGCTTGAACAGCGCGTAATGCTGGAACACGAAGCCGACCTGGCGCTCGCGCACGTGGCGGCGCGAAGCGTCCTGGCCGTCCAGGATGACCTGGCCGGCATCCGGATGTTCGAGTCCGGCGATGATGCGCAGGAGCGTGGTCTTGCCGCAGCCGGAAGGCCCCAGCAGCGCGGTCAGTTCGCCCTGCGGGAATTGCAGCGACACGTTGTTGAGCGCGACGAAGTCGCCGAAGCGCTTGTGGATGTGATTTACTTGGATGGTCATGTCAGTGCTCCGCTGGGGTGCTTGATTCAGTGCTCGACTCAGTGTTCATTCGTACGTGCCGCAACGGCGGCCTGCTTGTTCTCATGGAGGCGCCATTCGACAAAGCTCTTGACGGCCAGGGTCACCAGCGCCAGCAGGGCCAGCAGCGAGGCCACGGCAAAGGCGGCGGCGAAGTTGTATTCGTTGTAGAGGATCTCCACCTGCAGCGGCATGGTGTTGGTTTCGCCCCTGATGTGACCCGAGACCACCGACACGGCGCCGAATTCGCCCATGGCACGCGCATTACACAGGATGACGCCGTACAGCAGGCCCCATTTGATGTTCGGCAGCGTGACCCGGCAGAAGGTGGCAAAGCCGGAAGCGCCCAGCACCAGCGCGGCTTCCTCTTCTTCCGAACCCTGCGCCTGCATCAGCGGGATCAGTTCGCGCGCCACGAAGGGGAAGGTGATGAACACCGTCGCCAGCACGATACCGGGCACCGCGAACAGGATCTTGATGTCGTGTTCGGCCAGCCACGGACCGAACCAGCCCTGGGCGCCGAACAGCAGCACGTAGATCAGGCCGGAGATCACGGGCGACACCGAGAACGGGAGGTCGATCAGGGTCAGCAGCACGCTCTTGCCGCGAAACTCGAACTTGGCGATGGCCCAGGAAGCGGACAGGCCGAACAGCAGGTTGAGCGGCACCGCGATGCCGGCGGCAATCAGGGTCAGCTTGATGGCGGCGACCGAGTCGGGGTCGCTCACGGCGGCGAAATACACTTCGCTGCCCTTCTTGAACGCCTCGGCGAACACGGCCACCAGCGGCACGAACAGGAACAGGGTCAGGAACAGCAGCGCGATCGTGGTCAGCACCACGCCCACCCAGCGCGGTTCCAGCGCCGTATCGGTGGCGCCTTTCGAGCGCTCTTCACGCAGTTCCAGCAGGGAGCGTAAGCTCAGCAGTAATTCGGTCATTTCGCCCCCACGCGGCCACGGGTCCAGGCCTGCAGCATATTAATCAAGAGCAGCAGCGCAAACGACACCACCAGCATCACCACGGCAATGGCGGTCGCGCCGGCATAGTCGTACTGTTCCAGCTTGGTGATGATGAAGAGCGGCGTAATTTCCGACACCATCGGCATATTGCCGGCAATGAAAATCACCGAGCCGTACTCGCCGGTGGCGCGCGCGAAGGCCAGCGCGAAGCCGGTCAGGAGCGCCGGCATGATGCCGGGGAAGATCACTTTCACAAAGGTCTGCAGGGGCGAGGCGCCCAGGCTGGCGGCCGCTTCTTCCAGTTCGCGCTCGGCGTCTTCCAGCACCGGCTGCACGGTACGGACCACGAAGGGCAGGCCGATGAAGGTCATGGCCAGCACCACGCCGACCGGCGTGAACGCGACCTTCCAGCCCATCGGTTCCAGGTAGCGGCCAATCCAGCCGTTCTGGGAATACAGGGCGGTCAGTGTAATACCGGCCACGGCGGTGGGCAGGGCGAACGGCAAGTCCACCAGCGCATCCACCAGGCGCTTGCCGGGGAACTTGTAGCGCACCAGCACCCAGGCGACGATGCCGCCAAAAAAGACGTTGAGGAGCGCCGCCAGCAGCGACGCGCCAAAGCTGAGCTTATAGGATGCGATCACGCGATCCGAGGTCACGGCCGTCCAGAACGCTTCCCAGGTCAGGGTGAAGGTTTTGAAGAAGACCGCGGACAGGGGAATCAGCACGATCACCGTGAGGTAGAAGATCGTGAAGCCCAGCGAGAGGCCGAATCCGGGGATGACCCGGAACGGCGCCTTGCCGGCAGGTGGGGAGTGCATAGGGGCCTCGTTATTACATTCTTGTCTAAGGAATGTACATTTTGCGCGAAAAATGCATTAGCGCAAACGAAGCTTTTCTTATTTGATTAGATGGAAACTGAACTAAGCGGGAAGCAAGTTCCCGCTTTGAATCGATTTACACGGAGATCAGCTTTGCGGCGACCGCCGTCAGCGTCATGGCCAGCACGCCGCGCAGGATGCGTTCGGGGATGGCACGGGCGAACCAGGAACCGATGGTGATACCCGGAACCGAACCCAGCAGCAGCATCGCGAGCAGCGACCAGTTGATCGAGCCCAACCACCAGTGGCCGAAGGCGGCAATCGCGGTCAAGGGCACGGCATAGGCAATGTCGGTGCCTGCGATCTCGGCCGAGCTCAGGCGTGGATACAGCATCACCAGCAGGGTGGCGCCGATGGCGCCGGCGCCGATGGACGAGATCGTGACCAGGGTGCCCAGCAAGGCGCCGCAGACGACGGTGGCGGTGTCGAGCGCCTTGCCCTGCAACTGGCGTTCGGGATGGGCGTTCAGCCAGGCCAGCATCCTGGCCTTGAACAGCAGGGCGACCACGGTCAGCAGCACGGAGACGGCGATCGAGTAGCGGATGACTTGCCCGATCTCCTTGCCCACGGTACCGAAATACTTGAGCGCAAAGGTCGACAGCAGCGCGGCCGGCAAGGCCCCCACGCAGAGCAGCTTGACGATGCGCCAGCGCACGGTATCGCGCACGCGGTGCGTGAAGGTGCCGGCGGTCTTGGTGATGGAGGCAAAAGCCAGGTCGGTGCCGACCGCCACCGACGGGGGCACGCCGAACAGCAGCGTGAGCAGGGGCGTCATCA
>JBKHWY010000204.1:0-7835 GCA_046566285.1 Gammaproteobacteria bacterium
CAGCAGGCGCTCGCGCGGTCCCAGCTTTCTCAGCTTGCCGTTGCCCAGGTTGATGCGGCTGAGGTAGTAGGCATCGGTGCCGCCCAGCGCGGCCGGGGTCTCGCGCTTGAACGCGTCTTCGGTGATCACCCGCACCGTGGACTTCAGGCTGCCATGCTTCTGGAACGGGAAGGCGTCGAACTTGATCTCCGCGCTGTCGCCCACCTTCACATAACCCACGTCCATGGCGTCGATCTGCACCTCCGCTTCCATCGCGCCGCCCAGCGGCACCAGCGTGAAGAAGGTCTCGGCCTCGCGCGCCACCGATCCCGGCGACAGCTTGGCGATTTCCAGCACCACGGCATCCGCCGGGGCCACCAGCGTCACCAGCTGGCGGCGCTTGTCGGCCTTGGACAGCTGCTCGTTGACGGAATCGCGGTCGCGCGTGGTGGTCAACAGTTCTTCCATCTGCTTCTGGCGCCAGCCCTTCTGGAACGCCGCCAGTTCCGCTTCGGCCGCGCCCAGTTCGCGCTTGACTTCGGTCTCGCGGCTCACCGTCAGCTGCAAGGTGCGCTCGACTTCCAGGCGCTTGTCGCGTGCTTCCAGCAGGTGCAGCTTGGCGCCGAAATTCTGCGACACCAGCGTGTCGTACATGTTCTCCACTTCCTGCAGGGACTTCAGGCGCAGCGCCAGGCCTTCCTGGTCGCGCCGGTTGGTCACCAGGGTGGCCTTCAGGCGCTCCACGCTCTCCTGCAGCTTGCCCAGCTGCGCCTTGTAGTTGGCCTGGCGTTCGTTCGACAGCTGCGCCTGCAGCTGGCCGTCCGCATCGGCCGCATCCTTGAGCGCGTCGCCATGGCCCAGCTCCGCCTGCAGCCCGCGCGACTGGGTTTCCAGGCTCTTGAGCCGCGTGCGCAGCTGCGCTTCGTCGGCGCCGGCAAAGGTCGGGTCGAGCGTGGCCAGCACGTCGCCTTTCCTGACCACCTGGCCCACGCGCACGTTCAGGGTCTGCACCACCGCCGTTTCCATCGGCTGCACGATGATGTTCTGCTGCGGGTTCACCAGCCGTCCGCGCGCGATCACCACCGTGTCGATTTCCGACAGGCTGGCCCACACGATGAAGATCAGGAGGGCCGCGGCCAGCGCATGCAGGGTGCGGCGCAGGTAGGGCGGCAGCGGGCTGCGTTCGATTTCATCGGCATCCGGCAGGAACTCGAGCACGGTTCCCGTGGTGCGCCCGTCCTTGCGTCCGTCCTTGCGTCCGTCTTCGCTTACAGATGGCTTGTTTGTTGATTCCATAGGTGCTGGTAGGTCTCGCATCGGGACAGCAGTTCTTCATGGCGGCCACTATCGACCAGACGGCCGCGCTGCATCACGAGGATGGCGTCGGCATTGACCAGGGTCGAGAGGCGGTGGGAGATCATCACGACAGTGCGGCCAACTGCAATGCGCGACAGGTTTTTGATAAAGATGGCTTCACTTTCCGGGTCGAGCGCGCTGGCCGCTTCGTCCAGGATCAGCACGCGCGGGCGCGCCAGCAGCGAACGGGCAATCGACAGGCGCTGCTTCTGGCCGCCGGACAGGTTGGCCGCGTTCTCTTCCAGCAGGGTGTCGTAACCCTGCGGCAGGCGCTCGATGAATTCCGAGGCGCCGGCCGCTTCGGCGGAGGCGACGATTTCCTCGAACGTGGCATCCGGACGGGTGGCGGCGATGTTCTCGCGCACGGTGCCGCGGAACAGGAAGTTCTCCTGCATGACGATGCCGACCTGGCGGCGCAGGTGCGCAAGGTCGATCTCGCGCGCATCGATGCCGTCGAAACGCACCAGGCCTTCCTGCACCGAATACATGCCCTGGATAAGCTTGGTCAGCGTGGTCTTGCCCGAGCCGCTGCGCCCGACAATGCCGACCACCGAGCCGGCCGGAATGGTGAAGTTGGCGCGGTCCAGGGCCGTGTTGCTGGCGCCCGGATAGCGGAAGGTGACATCCTCGAAGCGGATCTCGCCGTTGAGCTGCGGACGCAGGCCGCCCGACCCCATGCGCCCTTCCGGCGCGCGGTTCATCACTTCGCCCAGGTACTTCACCGACAGGGCGGTCTCCTGGTATTCGTTGACCAGGCCGACAATGGAAATCAGCGGCGAGACGACGCGCCCGGCCAGCATCTGGAAGGCGATCAGCGCGCCCACCGACAGGGTCTGGTCGAACACGCCCTGGGCGCCGACGACGATGATCACCACCGGCAGCAGCTTGCCGAGGAAGTCGGTGATGGCATTGCCGGTGATGCTGATTTTGCCGACCCTGAAATGCATCGTGATCGCCTCGGCCGAGGCCTGGTCCCAATCCTTGCGTTGGGTCGGCTCGATGGCCAGCGCCTTCACCGTGCGCATGCCGTGGATGGTCTCCACCAGCATGGCCTGGCGCTTGCCTTCGGCCGCGTACAGGGCGTTCAGGCGGCGCTGGAAGGTCGGCACCATGCCGCCCACCACGGCGGCAATGGCCAAGGTGAACATCAGCGTGATCATCGCCAGCTTGACCGAATAGGTGAACAGGATCGGCAGGAAGATGAACAGGGCCGTGGCGTCGAGCGCGGTGAAGAACATGCGGCCGGTGAGGAAGGCGCGGATGCGCTCTAACTGCTGCATGTGGCGCGTGATGACGCCGGCGGTGGTGGTCTCGAAATAATCGATCGGCAGCGACATCAGGTGCGCGAAGCAGCGGCGCGTCAGGCGCATGTCGATCTTGTTGGTGGCCGCCAGGGTCAGCATCTGGCGCAGGTATCCAAACAGGGTATCGAACAGCATGGCAATGACCACGCCCACGCCCAGCACCCACAAGGTCGAGGCGCTCTGGTGCACCAGCACCTTGTCGATCACCAGCTGGAAGAAGATCGGCGAAGCCAGCGCCAGCAGGTGCATGGCGATGGCGGCGACGGCGATGTCGCGGAACGCGCCCTTTTGCTTCAGGATCTCGGGGATGAACCAGCGCAGCGAGAACGGCTGGTTTTCGTCCAAGAGGCCATGCTCGCGCTTCATGAACACCACGTCGCCCTGCCAGCGCGCGCAGAACTGCTCGCGGTCGACCAGGATCACGCCGCCCTTGTCCTGGGTGGGGTCGAGGATGGCCACGCGCTCGGCGCCTTCGTTGCGCACGCCGACGACGATGATGCCGTTGCCGTTGGCGAGGCGCGCCATGAGCGGGAACACGCCTTCCTGTGCCAGCAGCGACGACCAGTTCAGGCGGTCGGCCTTGCAGCGCAGGCCGATGTCGGCCGCCATGCGCTGCACCAGGCCCTGGGCCGGCTCCTCGGCGCCCAGCGCGTATTGTTCGATCAGCCGTTCGGGGTTGACCTGCAGGCCGTGATGCTGGGCGATCGCGGTCAGGCACTGGACGACGGAATGGGAAAAGTTGTTGCTCATCGTGGAGACGGCAGCCTAAAAATAAATACGTTGTGACGCCGCGCCGGGCATCTTGGGATCGAAACGATTCTACGCGAGCGTTTGTGCCGCTAATCAACAAATAAGGCCCTACAAACAGGGCTATTCATGGCTTTCCGCACAGAGCGTTCCTCTCCGGCGCGCTGGCTTGACATGCTGGCAGCATTAAACCGATACTTTGACGCGGCCACCGAGACCGCGACAATCAAACGAGGGGGCGCGATGATCCATCCGGTTTTTCTGTTCGATGCCAACTACGTCGGGCCTGCCCTGGTCTCCGCCGCCAGCTTCATCAAGGTGCCGGGCATGCAGGCCTATCCGCTCACGCTGCTGTTCCTGTCGCGCCAGCAGGAAGCCGACAACAAGGCGCGCGTGGCGCTGGCCACGTTCGACGCGGCCATCAAGGAGCAGCACCCGGGGTTGGACGTGCGCGTGATCGAGCTGCACGCCACCGTGTTCGACGACTACGTCCAGCGTTATCACTTTTCCAGCGCGATCCTGTACAAGCTGGTGCTGCCGCAGGTGTTCCCCACCTATGAACACATCGTGCTGTTCGACTGCGGCATGCTGTTCGGCCGGCGCGTGGCCGCCTTCCTGGACGGGATCGCCGAGCGCATCGCGCGCGCCGACATCGCCCCGATCGGCGCCTTCTGCTGCGACCCCACCCTGCCTGGCGCGCTGGGCGAGAACCTGCGCCACCATCCGCACAACACCCGCTATCCCGCCGGAGCGATCCTGTACTTCGACGTGGCGCGCTACGCCGAGGCCAGGCTGTACGAACGCTTCGTGCAGGGCTTCCACGCGTTCAAGCACGAACTGGCCTATGGCGAACAGGACCTGATGTGCCTGACCCTGCGCGAGGACGAGCTGTCCGACTTCGGCGAACGGGACGACCGTCATCACATCGACATGGCCGGGCCTGACACCTGGTTCAGGATGCCCGAGTACGAGCGCCTGTACGCCAGTGGTGATCACTTCTACATCAAGCATGTCGGCAGCTTCAAGCCGTGGAAGAAGTGGGTGCTGCATCCGGCCAAGGGACTGTACCTGCGCCAGTTCGAAGCCCTGCGGCCGCTCCTGGGCGGCGCGGTAATCGACTCGCTGCGCGACGATGCGGCTTATCCAAGCGACATCCGCTTCCTGCAGCAGCAGTTGTATTTGCTGGAGACGTATTACGAGAAGGTCGCGCCGCTGGCCTGAACTCCTCTCCCGATCCGCATCAAAGCCTTGAACAGCCGCCTGTTTTGGCGCTTGCCCGGCCCTTGAGACGGTGCGCGCCTGCTCGATACTGTATCGATGGCTGCATGGAGCCGCCATCCGATCAACTAGCAATCGATCCAAATAGCGGTCGACCTAACTACAAGAGGAAAACATGAGCAAGAGCCTGGACCTGGGGTGCGGCGCGCAGCCTCGCAATCTGTACAACGCCGACGAACTGTATGGCGTGGACGTCAAGGATATTCCGGAAGCTAACGTCAAGCGTGCCGACCTGGTCATCGAAGCGATCCCATTCGACAGCGACATGTTCGAATTCGTCACCGCCTACGATTTTCTCGAGCACATCCCGCCGCTGGTGTATGCACCGGCGCGCCGCAATGCCTTCATCGAACTGATGAACGAAATCTACCGCGTACTGAAGATGGATGGCACCTTCCTGTCGTTCACCCCGGCCTACCCGCACGTCGAACTGTTCCGCGATCCGACCCACGTGAACTTCATTACCGAGCAGACCTTCCCGCTGTATTTCGATCACGAGAACCGCTGGGCCACCGCCTATGGTTTCAAGGGCTCGTTCAAGATCGTCAATCAGGAATGGCGTGGCCCGCACCTGTTGACGATCATGCAGAAGGTGCCGGTTCCAGGCGCGGCCTGACAGGTCCGACAAGCTTGACCGACGTGCCCGCGTTCACGCGGGCACTGGCCTTTGCCCCTCACTCAGCCGGGCATATCAGGAATGAAGCGGCGCCAGAACTCGGGCTCGTACTTCCACCATGCGTGCGCGCCCATCGGCAGGTGACCGCCGTTGACGGTATGGTAGTAGCTGGGCCGCAGCTCCATCGAAAAGCGCGAGGCCGTGATCTCGTTGGGAATGACGAAGTCGTTCGACAAGGCCCCCATCACCGAATAGAACAAATCTTCGCTCGAGCCGGTCTCGTTGAACACCGACACCGCATCCGGGAACTCGTCGAACAGGGCCACACACTTGGCGATGCGGCGCAGGCTCAAGCCGCCGTTGCCCACCGAGACCTTCATGTGCTTGCCGTTCCCGCCCACGAAGCGGTCGAGCTCCACGAACAATTCATACTGCTCCGGCCAGGGCGCGCCCACGTAGTCGAACGGCTGCGCGCACCACCAGTCCAGTTCATCGCGCAGGATGATGGCGTCGGTCTGCAGGATCAGCATGAATTCGTAGCTTGCGAAGCGCTCGTGCAGGCTGCGTCCCAGCAGCAGGCGGTTGTAGCCGGGGATGGAAGCGAAGTACTCGGGCTCGAACAGCTCGAATCCGATCCCGGGATAGCGCTCCTGGTAATAGCTCAGGTCCAGCCCGTGCGGCGCGATGAAGCGCACATGGCGCCCCACCAGCTTGGCCAGCGAATAGTCCAGCGAAAAGCGGTCGAATTCAGGGAGCGTCGCCAGATAGATGGGGACGGCAATGGCGACCGATGCAGGTGATGTCATGAAAGTCTCGAAGGTGAGCGTCAAGGTTGGGCATACTGCGCCAGGAAGGCCGCTTCCAGCGCCAGCAAATCGCGCTTGCGGTCCTTGACATGGCGGGCGGGGGCGCCGGCATAGATGCCGAAGGCACGGCAGTCTTCACGCACCAGGCAGAGCGCGCCGACGGCCGCGCCTTCGTGCAAGGTGACGCCGGGCAGGATCACGCTGCCGCTGCCGACGATGACGTGCCGGCCCAGCGTGACAGGAGCGTGCCGCACCCCGGTGAACTCCTCGGGAATCATCGGGTTGGTCATGCTCTGGCCGGAATAGTCGTCGCTGCTGGAATAGATCGACACCCGCGATGACACGTTGCAGAAGTCGCCCAGCACGATGCGCCCGGCGCCAATCAGGCAGGTGTACACCGCCAGGTGGATATGGCTGCCGATCTCGATGCCGCCCGCGCCCGCCGACAGCACGCAAAAGTCGTCAATGCGCACGCGGTCGCCCAGGTGAATGGCGGCGCAGTTGTAGAACGAGGCGCGGTCGGACAGGCGCACATCGCGCCCGACCGAGGCAAAGCCCATGGCGGCAATGGCGGCGCTGGAAAGCAGTCCCATGGCCGGGTCAGGCGAACGGGTTGCGCAGCACCTCGATCACGCGCTGCAGCTGCTCGTGCGTCATGTCGGGGAAGATCGGCAGGCACAGGATTTCCGCGGACGCCTGGCTGGCGACCGGCAGGCTGCCCGGGGCGCTCGATGGCAGCGCGCGGTACATCGGCATGTCGCTGATGAGCGGGTAGAAGTAGCGGCGCGCGTAGATGTTCTTCGCCTGCAGGCGCGCATACAGTTCGTCGCGCGTGCAGGGGTAGGCGGCATTCACCCGCACCGGGAAGTAGGCCTGGTTCCACTCGACGCCCTCGGCCACGCCGAAGCACTCGATGCCATCGATGCCGGCCAGCTGTTCGCAGTACAGGCGGTCGATGGCGCTGCGGCGCTCGAGCACCTGGTCCACGTGCTTGAGCTGCAGCAGGCCAACGGCGGCATGGATCTCGCTCATCTTGCCGTTGATGCCGGGTGCGACCACCGTCACTTCATCGGCAAAGCCGAAGTTCTTGAGGAAGTCGATGCGCCGCTTGGTCTTGGCGTCCGGGCAGATGATGGCGCCGCCCTCGAAGGTGTTGAACACCTTGGTGGCGTGGAACGACAGGATCGACAGGTCGCCGGCCGCCAGGATGCTGCGCCCGTGGCGCTTGACGCCGAACGCATGGGCCGCGTCATAGATGACCTTCAGGCCGTGCACGTCGGCGATGCGGGCGATGCGGTCGACGTCGCACGGCTTGCCGTAGCAGTGCACCGGCATGATCGCCGTCGTCTGCGGCGTGATGGCCGCTTCGATCAAGGCCGGGTCCATGTTGAAGTCGTGGGCCGCGATGTCCACGAACACCGGCTTGATGCCGTTCCACAGCAGCGAGTGGGCGGTGGCCACGAACGAGTACGGCGTCGTGATGACTTCGCCGGTCACGCGCAAGGCCTGCAAGGCGGTGACCAGCGCGATGGTGGCGTTGGTGAACAGCGAGATGTGTTCGACCCCCAGGTAGTCCGCCAGCGCGGCTTCGAGCTGCTGGTGCATCGGGCCGCCGTTGGTGAGGATCTTGCTATCCCAGATCTGTTCCAGGTAGGGCACGAACTCCTCCAGCGGAGGCAGATAGGGCTGGGTTACGTAGAGTTTTTTGTCATCCATGGCGCGTCCCCCCGTGTTCATTGCGCAGCGGCG
>JBKHWY010000205.1:0-7807 GCA_046566285.1 Gammaproteobacteria bacterium
GGGAGCGCCCGAGAGCTCGTCCCGGCCCCGGACGACGACGTGGTGCCCATCGGTGCGCAGGTCGGCGCCGAGGCGGCTGAGCTCGTCGCAGAACGCGAAGCGAGCCTCGAACACATTCTCCGTGATCATGGACACGCCGTCGCTGACCGCCTCGAGGGCGATGACGGCGGGCTGCAGGTCGGTCGGGAAGCCCGGGTAGGGCAGCGTGACGACGTCGACCGCGCGCGGCCGCCGGCGGCGGAGAACGACTCGCGCCCGTTCAGCTCCGAGCGCACATAGGTCAGCCCGCGAATGGCCACGCCCGAGCCTTCGACGGCGTAGTGCTGCGGGTCGCCCGGCATGCTGCGGTCCATGGTCACACCCACGATGCGCTGCAGCACCTCGGTGACCGACTTTTCCGGCAGCTTGCCGATGTCTTCCGCCACCACCGAATCGACGATCTCGTCGGCGTCCTGCTTGATCTTCTGGGCGTTTTCAAGGGCGGCGCGCTGGCCCGACACTACCACCACGGTGTTGGCGCCCGTGCTTGTGCCGGTGCTGGCGCCCGCCTCCTGGGCCCAAGCGCCCGCGCTGGTCATCCATGCCAATTGGGCGACGCCGACGGCGATTGCGGTTTTCTGAAAGTTTTTCAACGTTGGTCTCCATTGTCCGATAGCTTGCTTTTCTTGTAATCAGCGCATCGGCCGGATCGATCAGATCGCTGAGCAGATGCACTAATACATTAGCATAGTAGAGACGAGTGACCGACGGCCAATCACATTTTTTTACTGTTCGATACCTGTACCGACATCGCTGGCCGACAAGCGGCCGCGCGATCCTAGCGCTCTGGGACCCAGTAGCCGGGGAATTGCTCGCGCAGGGAATCGAGCACGGAGAGTGTGCCGGACAGGTGGCGGCGGACGATGTCCTGGGCCCCTGCCCCGTCACCCCGGGCGATGGCTTCGGCGATGTCGCCGTGATCCTGGAGGATGGCTTCGGCCTTGCCGTTCAACGGCAGGTGCAGGCGCCGCAGCCGGTCCATGTTGCCGCTGCGGGCGCGGATCAGGTGCCACAGCTCTTCCGCGTTGGCGGCCTTGTACATGGCCCGGTGGAAGTTCTGGTCGGCGTCGGTGAACCCTTTCAGGTCGCCGTGTTCGGACGCCAGGCGCTGGTGGGTGACCCACAATTTCAAGGCCTGGTTCACGGCCGGATCGTTTTGCTGCGCCAGCGTGCGCACGATCTCCAGTTCCAGCGCCAGACGGAGGAAATGGGCCTGGCGCGCCGAATCGATGCTGATGCCGCGCACCCGGGTGGCGTGCTGGGGAAACACGTCCACCAAGCCATCTTCTTCCAGGCGCATCAGCGCATCGCGCACAGGCGTGATCGACAGCGCGAAGTGCGCGGCCAATTCGTTGCGCGACAGTTCCGCGCCCGGCTTGAGCTGCATGTTCACGATTTCCTCGCGCAGGAAGTCGTACACCTGGGCGGCGGCGCTGCGCGAGCGGTCGAGCGTGAACGAACGGCTGAAGACGAGTTGATCCATGTGCGGGTGAGCGAAAAGAAGAGGCGCCGAGGGGACGTCGGGGGTCGCTATTTTAACTGAACGGTGTCCAGGCCGACGCCCCTCCCCGGCTAGTAGATCGTCGCCTTGCGCGCCGTATTGGCGATCCCGTACTGGCTGTACCACACCGTGTTGCCCCAAGCGGTGGTCCCGGCCCAGTCGCTCTTGAGCAGGTCGAGCCAGGCGTTGGGGCCATCGTTGCCGGCCGTGGACCAGGCCACGTAGCCCACGCCGAACTGCTGCGACCACTGCATCAGCAGGTTGGCGTCCACCTTCGAGCCCAGGTTGTTGTTGCCGTTGTTGTAGTTGTAGCCGAACTCGCCGAACAGCAAGGCCAGCTTGTTGTTGCGGTAGTTGTAGATGACGTTGTAGATGTCGTTGGCGTTGTTGAAGCTGCTGTAGGCGTGCACCGAGAACAGCAGGTTGTGGCGCGGGTCGTGCTTGAGCAGATCCCAGCCGTACCACAGCCCGCCGTTCGGATCGCCCCCGTAGTTGGGGTTGTCGATCACGAGCGTGGTGGTCAGGCCCGCGTTGCGCAGGGTGGTGATCGGCTGCTTGTAGTCGTCGCGCCATTGCAGCGGCGTCTTGTTGCCGTCGCCCCATTCGTTGGCGATGTTGATCATGGTATAGCGCTCGTGCTTTTTCAGCACCGCCAGCACATCGCTGCGCACCCAGTAGTTGGCCAGGTTCTGCAACACGGACGCGCTGTTGTTGCCGGTACCGTCATGCAGTTCGACGATCGACACCATCTTCTGCGCTTCGATGGCGGACAGGACCTGGTCCAGGCGCGAGGCACTGCCGCTGGTGGTCCACACCACCCGGATCAGATTGGTCTTGCGCGCAGCCAGGTTGGGCAGGACGTTGTAGGCCTGGCTGTCGTACCAGGCGTGCGGATTGTTCACGCCCCGGGCGACAAAAGCGTTGCCGTTGGCATCCTTGAGCACGCTGCCGTCCACCCGGAAGCCCTTGAACACGACGATGCAGGATTGGCTGTTTTCCCAGCCCCAGCCGTCGCCGTCGGGGTCGGATGCGGCATTGGCGCAGTTGGGTGCGGCGACGGCTTGTCCCACCGAGGCCGCGAGGATGGCGCTAGAGAGCGCCAGTTGCTTCACGAATTGGCTCATGAATAGTCTCCAGAATATTGTTTTTGTCGGGAAGATTCCCGCCATTGACTGTATCCGGAAGCGATCCATGCGCGCCGCGCACGCGCCGATGGGCGCGCAGTTTAGCGCCCGAGCCGTAAACTCGGGGTGTTTAGTGCCGTGCGTTCCAGCTTGAATACCGCCACTGCCTGCTTGAGCATGTCGCTCTGCTCGCTCATGCTTTCCGCCGCGGCGGCGGCCTGGTCCACCAGGGTGGCATTGTTCTGCGTGAGCGTGTCGATTTCCGCAATGGCCGTGTTCACGTCGGCGATGCCGGTGCGCTGCTCCTGGTTGGCCGCGGTGATTTCATCGACGATCTGGGCCACCTGCTGGACCGACTGGACGATGCGTTCCATGGTCGTGCCCGCTTCCTCCACCAGGCCGCTGCCCGCCTCCACCGTCTCGCTCGATTCCACGATCAGCTGCTTGATTTCCTTGGCCGCCGAGGCGCAGCGCTGGGCCAGACTGCGCACTTCAGAGGCGACCACGGCAAAGCCGCGTCCCATTTCACCAGCGCGGGCCGCTTCGACCGCCGCGTTCAGCGCCAGGATATTGGTCTGGAAGGCAATGCCGTCGATCACGCCGATGATGTCGGACATGCGGGTCGAGCTGGCTTTCACCAGGCTCATCGTGGAGATCACGTTGCCCGCCACCTCGCCGCCCTTGACCGCATATTGATTGGCCGAGCGCATCAGTTCGTTGGCTTGCTGGGTGTGGGCGGCGTTCTTGCGCACCGCCTCGGTCAGCGAGCTCATGGTCGCCGAGGTCTCCTGCAGCGAATGCGCCTGCGATTCGGTGCGGGCCGACAAGTCGGCATTGCCCACGGCGATCTGGTGCGCGGCTTCCGCGATGGTGTCGCTGCCGTGCTGGATCTGCTTGAGCATGCCGATCAGGTTGGCCTGCATGGCGTACAGCGAATCGAGCAACTGGCCCGCTTCATCGTGCGAGGTGGGGCCGCCCTGCGCCGTCAGGTTGCCGTTGGCGATCGCATTGGCCAGTTCGGCCGCCCGCTCGAGCGGCTCGGTCACGGTGCGGGTGATCTTGCGCCCCAGCACGGCGCAGAACAGCGCCGTGACCACGCCCACGATGACCATCCAGTTGCGCGTGCTGATGTACTTGCCCTGCGAGGCCGCATAGGTGGCTTGCATGGTGTCCTGCTCATACTTGGCCAGGCCCGCCAGGCTGCTCATCCATTTGGCATGCAGCGGCAAAAATTCGTTCTGCAGCGCGACGGCCGCATTGAAATAATCCCCTTCGCCGGCCAGGGTCTTGATGCGCTGCACGACGGGCGCCACGGCTTGCTGCTGGCGCGCCACCGCATCGAACTGGGTCCGGTCCTGCCCTGCCTCCAGGCCAGCGGCCAGCTGGCGTTCCGCCTTGGTGTAGGCGGCCAGCGTGCCGTCGAGCTTCTTGACCTCACGCTCGGCTTCCATGGTATCGGTGGGCATCGCGATCCGGCGCAGGGTGTTCAACGCCACCCATCCCATCTCGCGCATTTCCACCGCGCTGGACAGGCGCGCGGCATTTTTGTTGACGATGCCGTCGGCGGCATCCTGCAGTTCGCTCATGCGCCACAAGCCCAGCACCAGAAGCGCCAGCGCGCAGGCCAGCACCAGCCCGAAGCCGAGGTTGAGGCGGGCGCCGATTTTCAGATTCGACAGGGAAAGCATCAATGTCCTTTTTTTGCAATGAGGGCAGGCGGCGCGCTACCAGTTGCCGTTGCGGGTCAGCGCGCGCAGGCGCGTATCTAACGTCTTGACGGCCGTGGCGGCGTCGCTCTGGCCGGTCAGCACCGAGTGTGCCGCGTTCCAGAATTCCGAACTGGCCTGGGTGTAGCGGGCCTTGGTCTGGGCCGACGGGCGCGCCGTGGCATGCGCCAGGGTGCCGTAGAGGTCGGCCTGGTAGGGATTGGCCGCGATCACTTCCTGGTCCTTGTAGAGCGCGGTAATGGTCGGGTTGAAGCCGCCCAGGATGGCGCGGCGCCGTTGCTCCTGCCGGCTGGTCAGGTACATCACCAGATCGACCGCCTCCTTGCTGTGGCGCGAATAGCGCGACACGGCCAGCAGCTGGCCGCCCAGGGTCGCCGCCGGGATGCCATCCGCCCCGCCCTTGGGCAAGGCCATGACGCCGACCTTTCCCTTGATCACGCTGTCCTGGGCGTTCGCATGGCCCCATGCATACGGCCAGTTGCGCATGTACACGGCCTGGCCGACCTGGAACACGGCGCGCGCCTTTTCCTCGTCGAAGGTCACGACTTCCGGCGGAGAAATGGTCCCTACCCACCCATGGGCACGCTGCAATGCCTTGATGGCGCGGGGATTGTCGATGTCGACCTTGCCGTCGCGGTCCACCAGGGTGCCGCCACCGTAGCTGGCCACCCATTCCAGTGCGTCGCAGGTCAAGGTTTCCGAGGCCGCGCCTTGCCAGACGTAGCCCCACAGCTTGGAAGCGGGATCGTCCCGGCGTGCGGCGGCCTGGATGCGGCGCGCGCTCTCCTCCAGCTCTTCCCAGGTCTGCGGCGGCTTTTCGCCATACTTCTGCAGCAAGTCCTTGCGGTAGAACAGCAGGCCGGTGTCGCCGTACCAGGGCATGGCCACCAGGCGGCCATCGACGGTATTGTTCTTGACGATGGCCGGGAAGTGATCGGGCAGGACGGCGGCGGCCTGCTCGCGCATATCGACCAGATAATTCGCCAGCACGCCCGTCCACACCACATCGATGGTGTAGATGTCCACCACCGTCGACTGGGCGGCGAGGAACTGCTGGTAGATACCCAGGCGCTCCGAGCCGGGCGGCAAAGGTATGGTCTTGACGGTGTTGCCGGTCTTTTTGGCCCAGATGTCAGCGCCCTCCTGACACAGCGCGCGTCCGTTGTCGGAGTCGCAGGCGATCGTCACTTCGACCGCTTGCGCGGCCGGCATCCGCAATGCCGTTGCGGCAACAAGACAAAAAGTTAAATGTTTGAGGTTCATGTGTGTCGCTCCTGTTACATTGGAGCAATTTTTCACATGGGTGTCAACGAAATTCCTTTGCTTGTTGGCGCGTAGCCGCACTTCCCTCCACTTACGTTAGCAACTTGGAACGGTTTGGTGCGCAATGGCCCTAGCGCTGCCGCGCCTTGTGCAATTTCCGATAACTATCGATCAAGCGGTGGTGCCGGTCCAGGCCTTCCAGCTTCATGCTGGTCGGCGTCAAGCCGAAGAAGCGCACGCTGCCGTCCACCGAGCCGAGCACGGCATCCATGCGCGCATCGCCAAACATGCGGCGGAAATTGGCCACGTAATCGTCCAGCTGCAGTTCCTCGTCCAGCACGACATGCAACACCGCATTCATGGCCTGGTAGAACAGGCGGCGCTCGACGGTGTTGTCGTTGTATTGCAGAAAGGCGCCGACCAGGTCGTGCGCCGCTTCGAAGTCCTGCAAGGCCAGGTGGATTAGTAGCTTCAGTTCCAGGACCGTCAGCTGTCCCCATTCCGTGTTTTCATCGAACTCGATGCCGATCAGGGTGGCGATGTCGGAGTATTCATCGAGCTCGTTGTTTTCCAGGCGTTCCAACAGATCGGCCAGGGTATCGTCATCGAGGCGATGCAGGTTCAGGATATCGGCGCGGAACAGCAGCGACTTGTTGGTGTTGTCCCAGACCAGGTCCTCGACCGGATAGACCTCCGAATAGCCGGGCACCAGAATGCGGCACGCGGTGGCGCCCAGCTCGTCATACACGGCCACATAGGATTCCTTGCCCATCTCGTTCAAGAGGCCAAACAGGGCGGCCGCTTCCTGGGCATTGGAGTTGTTGCCGTTGTCAGTGAAATCCCATTCGACAAACCCGTAATCGGCCTTGGCGCTGAAAAAGCGCCAGGACACGATGCCGCTCGAATCGATGAAATGCTCGACAAAATTATTCGGCTCGGTGACGGCATTGGTCTCAAAAGTAGGCTGCGGCAAATCGTTCAAGCCTTCGAAACTGCGCCCCTGCAGCAGTTCGGTCAGGCTGCGTTCCAGCGCCACCTGGAAATTCGGATGTGCGCCGAATGAAGCGAACACGCCGCCCGTGCGCGGATTCATCAGCGTTACGCACATGACGGGATACTGTCCGCCCAGCGACGCGTCCTTGACCAGCACGGGAAAGCCCTGCTCCTCCAATCCCTTGATGCCGGCCACGATGCCCGGGTATTTGGCCAGGACTTCATTGGGCACATCGGGCAGCGCGATTTCGCCTTCGATGATTTCGCGTTTCACCGCGCGCTCGAAGATCTCGGACAGGCATTGCACCTGCGCTTCGGCCAGGGTATTCCCGGCGCTCATCCCATTGCTGGCGTAGAGATTTTCGATCAGGTTCGACGGGAAATAGACCACCTCGCCATCGGACTGGCGCACGAACGGCAGCGCACAGATGCCGCGTTCCACGTTGCCGGAATTGGTGTCGATCAGGTGCGAGCCCCGCAGTTCGCCATCGGGATCGTAGATCTCGCGGCAATACTCATCCAACATCCCGGCAGGCACTGCGTCGCGCTTTCCGGGCTTGAACCAGCGCTCGTTCGGATAGTGGACGAAAGGCGCATTGGCGATGTCCTCGCCCCAATACGCGCCCGCATAAAAGTGATTGCAGCTGAGGCGCTCGATGTATTCGCCCAGCGCGGAGGCCAATGCGCTTTCCTTGCTAGCGCCCTTCCCATTGGTGAAGCACATGGGCGAATGCGCATCGCGAATGTGCAGTGACCACACATTCGGCACGATATTGCGCCAGGACGCGATTTCGATCTTGATGCCGAGACCGGCCAGCAGCCCCGACATATTGGCAATCGTTTGTTCCAGCGGCAGGTCCTTGCCGGCAATGTAGGTACGCGACTCGGCATCGGGCTGCAGGGTCAGCAGGGCTTGCGCATCGGCGTCGAGATTCGCCACCTCTTCAATGACGAATTCCGGCCCCGCCTGCACCACTTTCTTGACCGTGCAGCGGTCAATCGAGCGCAGGATGCCCAGGCGGTCCTTCTCGGAGATATCCGGCGGCAGCTCCACCTGGATCTTGAAGATCTGCTGGTAACGGTTTTCCGGGTCGACGATATTGTTTTGTGACAGGCGAATATTTTCGGTCGGGATATTCCGGGTATTGCAGTACAACTTG
>JBKHWY010000206.1:0-7801 GCA_046566285.1 Gammaproteobacteria bacterium
AGGCGTCGATCTCGGCCCGCTCGATGGCATCCCAGCGGCGCATCTCCCAGCGGCCGAAGTCCAATTCCGTCAGGCGCGCATCGATAATCAGGGCGTCGCCGGTGAGCGCGCGTGCCAGCTCGGCGCAGCGGCGCAGCGGGCTGGCATACACCGGCAGGTGCGGCGGCAGCGCCGCGCGCAGCCGGGCCGCGCATGCGGCCAGCACGTCGGGCGCGACCGCCAGGTCGGTGGCGCCGTAGCACACCCCAGGCTCGACCTGCGGGCGCGGATGGCGCACCAGGTAGCGCGGCGCGCTCACCGCCAGGCGCCTTGCGCCGCGGCGCCCAGCACGCACAGGTAGATCGCCACTTCGCTGACCTGCTGGACCGCGCCCAGGCAGTCGCCCGTATAACCGCCGACGCGGCGCTGGAACTTCGCGCCCAGCCAGAACGCCACCGCTGCCGCCGCCAGCACGCCGAAGGCGACGGAAGACGCGGACAGCCATCCGCATGCGGCCAAGGCCACGGCCGGGACGAGGGCGGTGAGGGCAGCGATGGCGAATTCGCCGGCGCGCATTTGCTGGGCCATCGGCTTGGCCTTGCCGTTTTCCCGGGCGTAGTCGAGGGTGAGGATCAGGCTGGACGCGGCCAGGCGCGAGAGCGGGTGGGCGAACAGCAGTGCGGCGACGGCCGTCGTGGGCGGCATGCACGCCAGCAGTGCGAGCTTCAGGCCAAGCAGCAGGACCAGCGCCACCGCGCCATAGCTGCCAATGCGCGAATCCTTCATGATCTCCAGCACCCGCTCGCGGCTCAGGCCTCCGCCGAAGCCGTCGCAGGTGTCGGCAAAGCCATCTTCATGAAAGGCGCCGGTGAGGTAGACCGTGGCGGCGGTGGAGAGCAGGGCGGCCACCGGGGCCGGCCAGATCCAGGCAGCGGCCGCGTACACGGCCGCGCCGACGGCGCCGACCAGCACACCCACCAGCGGAAAATAGCGCGAGGCCTGGTGTAGCCAGGCGGGCTCGAAGCCGACCCAGGCCGGGATCGGCACGCGCGTAAAGAACTGCAGCGCGATGAAGAACAGGCGGCACTGGTGGGTGAGATAGCCCATGCGCGCGGGGTCAGGCCGGCTTGTCGCTGACCTGGGCCGATTCGAAGGTCGCCATCTCGGCCAGAAAACCGGCGGCCGCGCGCAGCAGCGGCACGGCCAGCGCGCAGCCTGTTCCTTCGCCCAAACGCAGGCCAAGGTTCAGCAGCGGCTGCGCCTCCAGGTGGGCCAGCATGCGGCGGTGCCCATTCTCGTTGGAGCAGTGCGAGAACACGCAGTAGCCGAGGATGGCCGGCTGCAGGCGCGCGGCAACCAGCAGCGCGCTGGTGACGATGAAGCCATCGATCAAGAGCACCATGCGGCGCTCGGCGGCGCGCAGCATCGCGCCCGTCATCATGGCGATTTCAAAGCCGCCGAAACTGGCCAGCACGTCGAGTGGCGCCTGCGCGCCCTCGTGCAGTCGTACGGCCTGTTCGATCACGCTGCGCTTGCGTTCGATCCCGGCCGCGTCCAGGCCGGTGCCGGCGCCCACGCAATCCGAGAGCGCGATGCCGGTCAGCTTGTGCATCAGGGCCGCCGCGGCCGTGGTGTTCCCGATCCCCATTTCACCGAAGCCCACCACGTTGCCGTCCAGGGTGTCGACGAGCGCCGCGCCGTGCCGCATGGCCAGCGCGCACTCTTCGGCGCTCATCGCCGGCTCGTGGGCGAAGTTGGCGGTGCCGTGCCCGACCTTGCGGTCGACGAGGCCAGCGCGTGAACCGAAATCGTGGTTCACGCCGGCGTCGATGACGCGGAGGGCGCAGTCGTTCTGGCGCGCGAACACATTGATGGCCGCGCCGCCGGCGAGGAAGTTCTCCACCATCTGCCACGTCACTTCCTGCGGATAGGGCGACACGCCCTCGGCCACGATGCCGTGGTCGCCGGCGAACACCAGGATAGTGGGGTTGCGCACGCTGACCGCGACGCTCTGCTGGATCAATCCCAGCTGGCGGGCCAGCGCCTCAAGCGCCCCCAGGCTGCCGGGCGGCTTGGTCTTGTTGACGATGGCGCGATCGAGCTGCGCGGCGAGCGCGGCATCATGGACGGAGGGGAGGGTGGTCTCGGGCATGCGATAAAAAACCGACAAGAAAATGCGCGCTACGATAGCACAGCGTACCTGCGCGCTTCCAGCCGCGCCGCACGGCGGCGCAAACTGCGGCACAATTGTCAGATCGATATGACAGGCGAAATGGCAGGCGAAAATGCAGGCCTGGACGGGAGACGGGAATGGATGAACAGATGGCGAGGAACGTCGTGCTGGTGCGCGCGATCGAGACGGCGGACGTCAAGCGCGAGGTCCTCAGTGACGACGACCGCATGTACGCCAGCCGCAGCGCGCGCGAGCTGGCGCAGTGGCAGGCGGCCGAGGGCAAGACGGCTGCCACGTCCGAGCACTTCCTGCAGCAGCGCGCCGAACAGATCATCAAGCGCCTGTCCGAACGCACGCCGGCTTTCGCCAGCGTCGTCAAGCGCCGCGCGCTCGGGCCCACCTTCAATGTCGGACTGCCAGTGCTGGCGCTGGTGTTCGGCGCGGTGCTCGATCGGATCGGCGACCCGCACCGGGTGGACCTGCTGTCGGCGCCCCTGCTGGGTATCATCGGCTGGAACCTGCTGGTGTATCTGGGGCTGCTGATTGCCTTGGTCTTGCCGCGCAAACGGAGTGCCGACGGAGGCTCTGCTCTCCTGCGCCGCATCACCGTCGGTCGCACCGCGCTGCCGCGCCGCCTGCCGGGCGCATTGTCCAGCGCCCTGGCGGCGTTCATGACCGAATGGACCGCGCTCTCCGCGCGCCTCTCGACCGCGCGGTTGGCGCGCACCCTGCACCTGGCGGCCGCGCTGTTCGCGCTGGGCGCCGTGTTCTCGCTGTACGCGCGCGGCATGCTGTCGCAGTATGTGGCCGGCTGGGAGAGTACCTTCCTCGATGCCGGTCAGGTGCACGGCCTGCTGTCGGCGCTGTTCACCCCCGCCGTCACCGTATTCCCGCTGCAGGGCTTCACCTTGGCCGATATCGAAGCGCTGCGCTTCGGCCAGGCCCAGCCCGCAGATGGTGGCGCGCGCTGGGTGCACCTGTATGGCGCCACGCTGGTGCTGCTGGTCGTGCTGCCACGGCTGCTGCTGGCCGGTGTATCGCATTGGCGCGCAAGCCGGCTGGCAAAACGCTTCCCGCTCGACCTGGACCAGCCGTATTTTCGAAAGCTGGCCGGCGAATCCGGCCTGGGCGAGCCGGCGCTGGTGCGTGTGCTGCCCTACAGCTTCACGCTGGACGAAGTGCGCGACCGGGGCCTGGCTGCGGTGGCGGTGCAGCTGTTCGGCGCCAACACCCGGGTGATGCTGCGCCCATCCTCTGCCTACGGCGAGGAAGCGATCGATCAGCTGCGCGACGCCAAGCTGGATGATCCGCAGGTGAGCGCCACCGTCATCGTGTTCAACCTGGCGGCCACGCCGGAGAAGGAAAACCACGGCGTCTTCATCGAGCACGTGCGGCGCGCGGCGCCGCGCGGCTTCGCCGTGCTGCTGGACGAATCGGCGCTGGTCGAACGCGCCACTCCGGTGGAACGGGCCGCTGAGCGTATCGCGTTGTGGCAGCAGTTCTGCCGCCATCATGGGGCGGACGCGATCGTGGTCAACTTGCTGCATCCGGAAGTGCGGCCACTGGATGCGGGCGTTGAACTCGGCCTGGCGAAGGCACCATGAGTGCGGCGCCCGTCACCATCCAGTTCGCGCTGATCTCGCACACCAACAACGGCAAGACCACGCTGGCGCGCACCCTGGTCGGCATGGATGTGGGCGAAGTGCGCGATGCCGCCCACGTCACCGTCTTCGCCGAGTCGCACCTGCTGCTCCAGACCGGGGAGGGCGATACCCTGCAGCTGTGGGACACCCCGGGCTTCGGCGACTCCGTGCGCCTGCTGCGCCGCCTGGCCATGTCGGGCAATCCGATCGGCTGGTTCCTGCGCGAAGTCATCGACCGCTACCGCGACCGGCCGTTCTGGCTCAGCCAGCAAGCCTTGCGCGCCGCGCGCGACAATGCCGACGTGGTGCTCTATCTCGTCAACTCGACCGAGCATCCGCGTGATGCCGGCTACCTGCCGGCCGAGATGAAGATCCTCGAATGGCTGGGCAAACCCGTCGTGGTGCTGCTCAACCAGCTCGGCCCACCCCGTCCGGCTGCCGACGAAGACGCCGAACAGGCGCGCTGGAAGCAGCATCTCGACCAGTTCGGAATCGTGCGCGAAGTGCTGGCGCTCGATGCCTTTGCCCGTTGCTGGGTGCATGAACGGGTGTTCTACGATGCGGTGGGCCGCGTGCTGGCGCCGGACAAGCTGGAAGGATACGGCCGCCTGTTCGCCGTGTGGGAAGCGCACAATCGCGCGCGCTTCCACGCTTCCATGCAGGTGATCGCCGATCAGCTGGCACAGGCGTCCGCAGACAGCCAGGATGTGGAGGCGGCGACTGGCCGCAGCCTGCTCAAGAGCGCGATGAAGGCGGTCGGCCTGTCGAAGGGCGGCGAGCATCCCGCCCAGGAAAAGGCCATGGGCGCGCTGCTCGAGCGGCTGAACCTGCGCATCACCGAGGCCACATCGAAGCTGCTCACGCTGCACCGGCTCGACCCGTCGGAGGCCACCCGCATCAACGCCCGCGTGCGCGAACACTTCAAGGTGCGCGCGCCGGTGGACAAGGCGCAGGCGGGCCTGATCGGCGCGATCGTCTCGGGTGCGGCCACGGGGCTGTCGGCCGACCTGATGGCGGGCGGGCTGACATTCGGCGCGGGCGCGTTGCTGGGCGGGGTGGTGGGCGCCCTGACCATGGCTGGCGCGGCCTGGGGCTTCAATACGACGACGGACCGCAACGCGCCCACCATGCAGTTCGCCGACGACTTCCTGCGCACGCTGCTGGTGGGCAGCGTGCTGCGCTACCTGGCGGTGGCGCATTTCGGCCGGGGGCACGGCAATTTCGTGGAAGGGGAAGCGCCCGCGTTCTGGCAGAGCGAGGTGGAACGCGTGGTGGCGCTGCACGACGCCGAGCTCGCCACGCTGTGGAGCGCGCTGCGTGATGGGGCGCGCCAGCCCGCCGCGGCCGAGCGGGTGCGTGTGCTGGTGACCCAGCTGGTGCGCGGCACGCTCGAGACGCTGTATCCGAACGCCGCGCTGCCGGAGCTCGACTAGGTCGGCGTTAGAACTGCAATTGCGCGCTCACGCCGGCCATCCATTGGCGGCCCGGCGCGGCCTCGTAATAGCGCTTGTTGGCGTCGCCCACGATCACCGAGCCGACGACCTGGCGATCGGCCAGGTTGTTCAGCCGGACGAACTCGCGCAGCCGCCAGCCGCCCAGTTGCTGGCTCGCCTGTACGCGCGCATGGAAGAGGGCGTAGCCCGGCGCCGGCTGTTCGGCATTGGCGTCCTCGGCGTAGATCCGGCTGCTGGCGATGGCTTCCACGGCCGCCTGGATGCCTGGGGGGGCCGTCCACGCCAGCTCGGCGAACAGGTTCGCGCGCGGAACGCCCGGCAGGCGGTCGCCTGCCTGCACGCTGCCGAAGCCCTGGGCGTAGGTGGCGCGCAGCAGCGTGGCCGCCGCCTTGGCCGCGAAGCCTGCGCTTAGCGTGCTGTCGAGCGAAACCTCGGCGCCTTCGCGGCGCGTCTTGCTGGCGTTGCGGTAGCTGGTACGCCCGCCGGTGGCGACATCGACCACGAGCTCGTCGCGGGTGCTGACGTGGAACAGCGCCGCGTTGATGCGCGTGTCGCTGCCAAGATAAGCCTTGGCGCCGATCTCCACGTGCGTGCTGGTGGCGGGCTTGAGCTGGAAGTTGAAGCCCGCGCCGCTCCCTGAGTAGAACAATTCGTTGAGCGTGGGCGTCTCGAACCCGCGCGCCGCGCTCGCGTAGATGTTCAGCGTTGGCGTCAGCTTGTACAGCGCCCCCAGCACGGGCGTGCTGCGGCGATAGTCGACGCTGCCGCTATCGTTCGCATTGGAGAGGAAGCGGTCCGCCACGCCGAACTTGAGGTGCGAGTGGCGCAGGCCGCCCGTCAGCACCCAGGGCCCGCCCTGCCATTCGGCCTGGAGGTAGGGATCGACGCTGGTGACAGTGTCCTCCTCGTCGCGGCGCAATTGACCCTGCACGCCGAACGTGGAACCGATGAAGTTCTCGTAGCCCTTGCGCTGGTCGAGCGAGCGGCCGTATTCGATACCCAGTGTGGTGGTCAGGCGCCCGCCGGCGAGGTCGCGCACCGCGACGTAGTTCACGTCGGCGCCGTAGAAGTCGCGGTCGAAATCCACCACGCCGCCCGACTGGGTGGCGGGCGCCTGCACGAACTTCGAAAACGCCTGGTACTGGACCACCCTGCGGTTGCCGCCATAGGCTGCCACGCGCAAGCGGTCTGGCCCGAAGCGCTGCTCGAACGCGATGCCGCCTTGCTGGTGGTCGATGCTCTTGCGGGTGTCGTAGCGGTCGGCCAGCGTGCGCTTGGGCGTTGCGGTGTCGAGCGGGTCGATCTCGTTCGCGCGCGGATCGCGCTGGTAAGTGGCCCAGGTGACGCCCAGCGGGTCTTGCGTGTCCTTCTGGCGCAGGCTGCCGGCAACGATGGTCAGCGCGCTGGTATCGGTCGGACGCGCCGTCAGCTTGGCGTAGCCCTGATCGCGGCGCGCGGCGCTGTGGGCGCGGTAGCCATCGGTCTGGAAGCGCGACGCGTCCAGCAGGTAGCCGATGCCGCCCACGCTGCCTTGCGCGTTCACGTCCACCTTGCGGGTGGCATCGCTGCCGGCGGCGACACTGGTCTCGAGAGTGGGACGGCCCTTCGGTTCGCGCGTGAACAGGGCGATCGTGCCGCCCGCATGGTTGCCATACAGGGCGGAGAAGGGCCCGCGCAGCACCTCGATGCGCTCGGCGACGTCGAGGTTGAAGGTGGCTGCCTGCCCCTGCCCATCTGGCATGGAGGCGGGAATGCCGTCCGCGATCAGGCGCACGCCGCGCACGCCAAACGCCGAGCGGGCGCCGAAGCCGCGCGACGAGATCTGCAGGTCCTGCGCATAGTTCTGCCGATTGAAAGCGACGATGCCGGGAATGGCGACCAGGGACTCGGAGGCGTTCACGCGCAGCTGGCCATCGTGAATGCGCTTCGCGTCCGCCACATCGATGGCGGCGGGAAGGTCGAAGCTGCCGTGTTCGACCCGGCTGGCGGTGACGACCACCACATCCAGTGGGGCTGCGTCAGGCATTGAACTGCAGGTGGCCGCACATATATAGGTGCACGCGGCCGCAATCGCTTTGCGGCGAAAACCATGCTTCATTGAATCTCCGGTTTGGATTGTTGAGGCAGTTGCCAATAGATAGGACAGCAATATAGCGTCAGGCGGAAATTTCCGCCGCGAACACGGTTGGCGAAAAAGGACTTGCGCGACGGTACGGCGCTTTGCTATAGTTCGCCTCCCCGTTGAAAACGTTAACGAAATCAAGTAGTTGGCGGAGTTGAAAGGGGCGTCGCGAAAGCGACGTGAAATAAAAAGGGGGTTGACGAGTTACGCAAAACGCCGCATAATCTCACTTCTCTGCTGCTGACAAACACAACGATTTGTCGATGAGCAGCAAGCAGTACCGAATTGAAGTTCTTTAACAATTAACAGTCGATAAGTGTGGGCGTTTGATGAAGGTGCCAAGACTTCGGTCTTGATTACTTAAATTATCAAATGTTCACAAGAAAGAAGTACGTTGCTCAGCAATGAGTGACGGTCAGTATTTTGAGTG
>JBKHWY010000207.1:0-7780 GCA_046566285.1 Gammaproteobacteria bacterium
GGATCTCCCGGTCACGTGAGGATTCGCGACTGCGATTGTCGCGCTGGCGTACCTGTTCCAATGGCTGCATGGCGGTTTCGGCGTTCGGCAGGGCTTCCTGCACGGGTCCGGACTTGGCGCCCACGGCGGCGCTGTTGGCGGCCGTCTGCGCGATGAGTTTATCGAGTGGCAGGTAGAGTAGCTGGCTGCCGGACTTGGCGTCCACCATCACCTTGCTGGTGCTGGTGAAGATCTGCTGCATGGTGTCGAGGTACATGCGGTCGCGCGTCACGGCCGGTGCCTTCTGGTACTCGGTCAGCACTTGCGAGAAGCGCGCGGCGTTACCGGTGGCGTTCTCGGTCACCATCGAGCGGTAGGCTTCGGCTTCCTCGATCAGGCGGAATGCATTGCCGCGCGCCCGTGGAATCACGTCGTTGGCGTAAGCCTGGCCTTCGTTCTTGGCCCGTTCGCGGTCCTGCCCCGCCTTGACGGCGTCGTCGAAAGCGATCTGCACCTGCTCGGGCGGCTGCACCCCTTGCAGTGTGACGTTGGTGATCAAGGCGCCCAGGTTGTAGCGGTCGGCCATCTGCTGCATCAGCGAGTGCACGTCCTTGGCCACCTTGTCGCGGCCTTCGTACAGCACGAAATCCATCTTGCTGCGTCCGACCACTTCGCGGATCGCGGTCTCGGCGATCTGGCGCACCGTCTCGGCCTGCTCGCGGTTGGAGAACAGCCAGGCCTTCACGTCCTTGATGGTGTACTGGACGGCGAACTGGATGTCGATGATGTTCTCGTCGTCGGTCAGCATCAGGGCTTCGTGCGGGTTCTTGGCGCGCACCGAGCCGCGGTAGCCGATTTCCTCGGTCCGCACCTGCTTGACGTTGACGATCTCGTGGGTCTGGATCGGCGCCGGCCAGCGCCAGTTGAAGCCCGGCTGCGCGGGCGCTTCGTCGGGGCTGCCGAAGGTGGAGACCACGGCCTGGTGGCCTTCCTGCACGATGAAGGCGCCCGAGGCCAGCCAGATCATCAGCGCGATGCCGGCCACCAGCCCCACGGCGGAGCCGGCGCCGCGGCCGTTGGGACGGTAGGGGCCGCCGTCGCCGGCGCCACGCTGGCCGAACAGGCGGTTCAGGCGGTTATTGAAGTCGCGCCACATCTGGTCCAGGTCGGGCGGTCCTTCATTGGGAGGTTTGCGCCCTTCCTGGGCTTTGTGATCGCCTTCCGGCTTGCGGCCCCAGCGCGGGTCGTTGAGCGACAGCGACAGGCCAATGCGTTTCAAAATGGATGCAAGCATGCTTAGCGTGGTCCGGCGGTTTGAGAGGTTGTTATATCGTCCGGTTGAAGATTGACGGGCGCGCGGTCGTCGTCGTCAACATCGTCGTCGTCCAGTTCGGCGTCGGCATCCTCGGCGGCATCCTCGTCGGCGGCCTCAAGGTCAGCGCCAGCTTCGAACAAGTGGCTGCGCGCCGGCGCGGACTTAGCCGCTTCGACAATGGCGTCGCGCAGCAGGTCCAGTCCGGCGCCGCTCTGGGCACTGATGAAGACGCGCGAGATCTTACCATATTGATCACGCTCAACTCCCGGCTCCAGGCCGGCGGCGTCGATCTTGTTCCACACCAGGATCTGCGGGATGTGATCCGCGCCGATTTCCTTGAGCACCAGGTTGACCTGCTCGATCTGCTCCATGCGCACCGGGCTGGCGCCGTCGACCACGTGCAGCAGCAGGTCGGCGTGGATGGTTTCTTCCAGCGTGGCGCGGAAAGCGGCCACCAGCTGGTGCGGCAGTTCGCGCACGAAGCCGACCGTGTCGGAAATGACGACGTTGCCCACTTCCTCGCCCAGGTACACGCGGCGCGAGGTGGTGTCCAGGGTGGCGAACAGCTGGTTGGCGACGTAGACGCCGGCCTTGGTGACGGCGTTGAACAGCGTCGACTTGCCCGCATTGGTATAGCCGACCAGGGACACCGAGAAGGTGTTAGTGCGCCCGCGCGAGCGGCGCTGGGTGGCGTGCTGCTTGCGCAGCTTGGCCAGGCGCGCGCGCAGCATCTTGACCCGTTCGCCGATCAGCCGGCGGTCGGTCTCGAGCTGGGTTTCACCGGGGCCGCGCAAGCCGATACCGCCCTTCTGGCGTTCCAAGTGGGTCCAGCCGCGAATCAGTCGGGTGGACAGGTGCTGCAGCTGGGCCAGTTCGACCTGCAGCTTGCCCTCGTGGCTTTGGGCGCGCTGGGCGAAGATGTCGAGGATCAGGCTGGTACGGTCCAGCACCCGGATGTTCAGGCGCTTTTCCAGGTTACGCTGCTGGGCCGGCGAGAGGGCGTGATTGAAGATCACGATCTCGACGGCGTCGGCCGCGCAGGCGGCCGCGATCTCGACGGCCTTGCCGGTGCCGACAAAGTAGGCGGGATCTGGACTGCCGCGCTTGGCGGTGATGGTGTTGACGGGCTCCGCGCCCGCCGAACGGGCAAGCAGGGACAATTCTTCCAGGCTGGCGGCAAAATCGCCGTCGCCGAAATCGATACCGACTAGTGCAGCGCGCATACGCCCTCCGAGTGTTCAAACCGGCGCATGGGCAAGCGGGCCCGGGCCATGCCGGCCATGCCCGCCGTGCGCGTGCACACCGTACGATTACTCAGCGTCGGAATCAAGATTGAGATTGACCGCGCGTGCAGGCACGACGGTGGAAATTGCGTGTTTGTAGACCATCTGGGTGACCGTATTACGCAGCAGAACGACGTATTGGTCGAAGGATTCGATGTGCCCCTGGAGTTTGATGCCGTTGACCAGGTAGATCGAAACGGGGACGTGCTCTTTGCGCAAGGCATTGAGGAATGGGTCTTGTAACAGTTGCCCTTTGTTGCTCATAACAGCTCCGTAATGTTGTTGTAGTTAAGAATTGGAGGCGACTCGCAATTTTTCAAGTGCCGTGCCACCATTCTATAAAAAGGTGAATGATGTCGCGCAGCTACTGTAACCTGTTTTACATTTCTGCGCAGTCCACGTTAAGCCGGGCATGCGCAGCGCGCTACGGCCCGGCTATTTCGGCGTTCTTGCAAATGGGTTCTTACCGACGCGCAGCTCGATGCGCAATGGCGTTCCCACCAGGTTGAACGTGTCGCGGAAATGCTTTTCCAGATACCGTTTATACGGTTCGCTGATTGCATCGAGCGAATTGCCGTGAATGACGATAATCGGCGGATTCTGCCCGCCCTGGTGAGCATAACGCATTTTCGGACGCACCGACCCTTTGCGCTTGGGCTCCTGCTTTTCCACCGCTTCGATCAGCGCGCGCGTCAGGCGCGGGGTCGACAGATCCGCCGTGGCGGCCGCATAGGCCGAGTCCACCGACTTCATCAGTTGGACGATGCCGGTGCCCTTCAGGGCCGAGATGAAATGGGTCTTGGCAAACGACAGGAAGTCGAGCTTGCGGTCCAGGTCGATCTTGATCTCGTCGCGCTGGTGCGATTCAAGCCCATCCCACTTGTTCACCGCCACCACCAGCGCGCGGCCGGACTCCAGGATAAAGCCGGCGATGTGGGCGTCCTGCTCGGAGATGTCCTGCTGCGCGTCCAGGAGCAGTATGACGACGTTGGCTTCCGAGATCGACTGCAGGGTCTTCACCACCGAGAACTTCTCGATGGCTTCGAACACCTTGCCGCGGCGGCGGATGCCGGCCGTGTCGATCAGGGTGTAGTTGCGCCCGTCGCGCTCGAACGGGATCTCGATCGAGTCGCGCGTGGTGCCCGGCATGTCGAAGGCGATCACGCGCTCTTCGCCGATCAGGGTGTTGACCAGGGTGGACTTGCCCACGTTGGGGCGGCCCACGATGGCGATCTTGATGCCGTGTTCAGGCGGCGCCAGTTCTTCCTCGTCGGCCGGACGCTGGGCAAACGCCTGGTCCAGCGCTTCCTGCACAAGGTCGTTCACGCCGTCGCCGTGCGCGGCCGAGATCACGTACGGGTCGCCCAGGCCAAGCTCATAGAAGTCGGCCACCACCGAGGTGTACTTCATCCCTTCGGCCTTGTTCACCACCAGCATGACCTTGCGGCCGGTCTTGCGCAGGAAGTCGGTGATGGTCTTGTCGTGCGGGGTCAGGCCCTGGCGCCCATCGACGATAAAGATCACCACGTCCGCTTCGGCCACGGCCTGCTTGGTCTGCAGCGCCATCTGGTGCAGGATGCCTTCCTTGGCGACCGGCTCGAAGCCGCCCGTGTCGACCACAAGGAACGGACGTTCGCCGACCCGGCCTTCACCGTAGTGGCGGTCGCGGGTCAGGCCAGGAAGATCGGCCACCAGCGCATCGCGCGAGCGGGTGAGGCGATTGAATAAGGTCGATTTCCCGACGTTCGGGCGGCCTACAAGTGCGATTACCGGCTTCATTGTTGTTTTATTCGACCGCGATCGCGGTCACAGTTCCTGCTTGTGTTTGAAAAATCAGGTTCGAGCCCACCACCAGCGGGGTCGAGGTAATGGCGCTGCCGTCGGTGGCGGCGCGCGCCAGGAAGGCGCCATCCTCGCGCGCGAGGAAGTGCACGATGCCCTGGTAGTCGCCCACCGCCACGGCGCGGCCGTACGACACCGGCGTGGACAGGCGCCGGTAGCTGAGCTTATCGTTCTTCCAGACCGAGCTGCCCGTCTCGCGGTTGAAGGCCGAGACGGCGCCCTTGTCGTCCACCGTGAAGACGAAACGCTGGTCGGCCGAGACGCCCGCCTCGGACGAGAGTTCCTTGGTCCAGCGCGCGGTGCCGGTGGCGACGTCAAAGCAGCCCACCCGGCCCTGGTAGGACACGGCGCACACGTCGTTGTCGATCACGACGGGAATGCCGCCGATGTCGGTGACCCGTTCGAGTTCGGTCGCGCCGCGCGATTCGCCCACCGCCACTTCCCAGCGCGGCGCGCCGGTGGCCAGGTTCAGCGACAGCAGTTTGCCGCCCGGCTGGGCGATGATGACGTCCTTGTTCACCACCACCATGCCCGGGGCGTTACGCAGCGTGAGCGGCGGCGCCACCCGTTGCACGGTCCATTTCTTTTCGCCCGTCGCGGCGTCCAGGCCGACGATGCGGTTGTCGATCGAACGCACTACTACAACACCCTGCCCCACGGCCGGTGCGCTCAGCACTTCGCTGGACGCCTGGGCGCGCCACAGGCGCTTGCCTTCCAGGTCATAGGCCAGCACGGCGCCCTTGCCGCCACCGACGACGATGATGTTGCCGTCGGTGCCCACGCCGGCAGTGAGACCGGTCTCGCTCTTGACGCGCCACAGCTGGCGGCCGTCCGAAGCCTGCACGCGCGCGAGCGAGCCGTCGGCGCCCGCCACCACCAGGGTCTGGCCGATCACGGCCGGGGTGAACACATTGTTGTCGGCCTTGCCGATGTCGAGCTTCCAGGCGGTGCGCACGGCCATGGTGGCTTTCAGCTCGACCAGTTCGGCGGGCTGGTTGCCCTTGTTTTTCGATCCGAACGGATTGAGCGAACTTAACGTCGAGCAGCCGGCCATCAGGGCCATGACGCTCACACCGACGAGCCTTTGGGTAATACGCATTGTCGTGGTCCTTGTTCTTTGTCTTGGAGTTGCGGGCGGCGGGCGCGCGCCCTGCCGCCTTCATGCAGCGGTTGAACGATCAGGCAGCGGCGGCGGCCTTCGGCGCCGGCGCGGTGCCGCCAATGGCTTCGAGCTTGACCTGCACCAGCTGGCGGCCCGGGTTCTTCTCGTCCATCGCGGTCAACGCCGCTTCGTAGGCCTTGCGGGCTTCGGCCAGCTTGTTCTGCGCGACCAGCACGTCGCCCTTGCGGTCCGAGACGGCGGCGGCGAATTGCGGCAGGAATTCGCCGTTCAGCACCTTCAGCGCTTCGTCATAGCCTTTCTCGTCCAGCAGCACGCCGGACAGGCGCAGGCGCGCCACCGACTTGTATTCGTCGTTGCCATGGTCGATCACCCACTGCAGCTGGGCCTTGGCGGTCTTCAGGTCGTTGGCGTCGAACGCGCTCTTGGCGGCGGCCAGGCCGGCCATCTGCGCGTAGATCGAGGAGCTGTACTTGCTTTCGATGTCGCCGGCGATGCGCTGCAGCTTGGCGTTGTCCTTGGCGCCTTCCTTGGCGCCCTCGCCGCCCAGCTGCTTTTGCAGTTCGTCGTACAGCGCCGACGCTTCCGCCGACTGGGTGCGCTGGTAACGCTGCCAGAAGTTGTGGCCGGCGTAGGCCGCCAGCGCGATGATCAGCAGCCAGGTGATCAGGTTGCCGTACTGGTTCCAGAACGCCTTCAGGGTGTCTATCTGTTCCTGTTCTTCGAGATCGTATGCCATGTCGTGTCGCCGTGTTGTTATTTATCGTTTGTCGTTATAGTTGGTCAGGGTGGAGCCCGGACTACTCAAGGATGGTAATGCACGTGATCGTGGTCGTGATCGTGGCCGCCGACGATCTGGTCGACCACATGGTCCACCACCGCATCGAACGCCACGCTGGCCTGCTGCGCTTCGCCTTCCGCGCCGCGCAGGGCCTTCACGGTTGCCGTCTGGTTGGCCACTTCGTCCTCGCCGATGATCACTGCGAATGCCGCGCCGCTGGCATCGGCTTTCTTCATCTGGCTCTTGAAGCTGCCCGGGCCACTCGTCGCGGCGCAATGTAGCACAACATCGAGGCCGGCATCGCGAATCCGCTCGGCCAGCACAAAGGCTTGCAGCTGGGCCGCTTCGCCCTGGTGCACCATGTAGACGTCGCACTGGCTGGGCGCGGCCGGTTCGCCGGCCAGCTTCATCAATTCGATCAGGCGCTCGATGCCCATCGCGAAACCGACCGCCGGGGTGGGCTTGCCGCCGAAGCTTTCGATCAGCGGATCATAGCGCCCGCCCGCGCACACGGTGCCTTGCGAGCCCAGTTCGTCGGTGACCCATTCGAACACCGTACGGTTGTAGTAGTCCAGGCCGCGCACCAGGCGCGGGTTGACGGTGTACTGGATGTTGTTGTGGTCGAGGATGCGCTTGACGCCCTCGAAGTGCGCCACCGACTCGCCTTCCAGGTAGTCCAGCAGCTTGGGCGCGGCGTTGACCAGATCCTGCATGGCCGGGTTCTTGGTGTCCAGGATGCGCAGCGGGTTGGCGTGCAGGCGGCGCTTCGCTTCAGCGTCGAGCTGGTCGCTGTTGGCCTCGAAGTAGGCGATCAGGTCGGCGCGGTGGCGCGCGCGCTCGGCCGCGTCGCCGATGGAGTTGATCTCCAGGCGGATCTTGTCGAGGCCCAGGTCGTCCCACAGGCGGCGGCACAGCATGATCAGTTCCGCATCGATGTCCGGACCGGTGAAGCCCACCGCTTCGGCGCCGATCTGGAAGAACTGGCGGTAGCGCCCGCGCTGCGGACGCTCGTGGCGGAACATGGGCCCCTTGTACCACAGGCGGCGCGGGCCGTCGTACACCAGGTTATGCTCGATCACCGCGCGCACCACGCCGGCCGTGCCTTCCGGGCGCAAGGTCAGTTCGTCGCCGTTCATCGAGTCCTGGAACGAGTACATCTCCTTTTCCACGATGTCGGTCACGGCGCCGATGGCGCGCTTGGACAGGGCCGTGTCTTCCACGATGGGGGTGACGATCTTCTGGAAGCCATAGCTTTGCAGGACCGACTGCACGGTGTTCTCGAACAGCTCCCACAGCGGGGCATCGCTTGGCAGCAGGTCGTTCATGCCTTTGACGGCGACGATCTTTTCAGGTTTCTTATTCTCTGACATGGTTGGGTCGGTTTAGGCTGCGGCGCTTTGCTGGCCGTAGCGAGTGTGTACGTAATTGGTAACGATGGCCTGGAACTCTTCGACGATGCG